>JABGRF010000234.1 GCA_018648405.1 Candidatus Scalindua sp. | reverse complement strand
GGCCTCAGCTTCCGGGATTTGTTGCCGGAAAGGTTGAAGAAGAGAGGTTGTGGGGGAAAAAGAAGGATTTTTATGAAAAAAACAATATCACTTCACACCTTGGCAAAACGGTAATCGGTATCAGACCTGACACTAATGAGGTTATTTTAAAGGATGATACTGCTATAAATTATGACTCATTACTAATCGCAACAGGTGGTTCAATAAAAAGGAGGAGCTATCCGGGAAGCGATTTAAATGGAGGCATCGTCCAATTAAAAACGATTGATGATGCCAAAAATATAAAGGAAAGGGTTAAATCCGCAAAAAGTGCTGTAGTTGTCGGTGAAGATTTTTTGACATTGTCGCTTACAGAAGCCTTGCACAGTAGTGGAATCGAGGTAACCTATCTACTACGAGGAAATAGACTATGGCCTGAAATCATGGACAAAGATGCTTCCGACATACTTATGCTCAGATTGAAGGAAAAAGGCATTACGATAAAACCGGATACTGATATAAAAGAAGTTCATGTTAAAGACAGACTAGTCCATGGAATAATCACTACAGACGATGAACTCATTGATTGCCAGATTCTTGGTATTGTTGACAAATTACAACCCAGTATTGGCTTTTTGAGTGAGAGCGGTATCAATACTGACAACGGCATTTTGGTAAACAACAAAATGCTTACTAATTTTGACAACATTTATGCTGCCGGTGATGTCGCTCAATTGCCAGCCGATTTGGATGCTGAAATTCCGGAGATTAATGTCCGATGGTTGAAGGCATGGAAACAGGGACAGGTCGCAGGTTCAAATATGGCGGGTAACGACGCGGAATATGATGATATCGCAAGCATTAGTGCAACACAAATTTGCGGAATTGATATAGTATCAATAGGGGCCTCAAATCCATTAAATGGAGACTATAAGATAATGAGGGGTGACTATCCTCACCCTGAGACTGACGTCTATAAAAAGCTTGTCTTAAAAAATGACAAAGTAGTTGGAGCGTTGTTTGTTGGCAATGCGCAGGAGGCCAGAGAAATTACAAAGGTTATAAAAAACAAAACGAATTACGCAGAAATTGATAAAAAGCTTCTAAAACAGATGTTTGATTTAGATTCCCGGTTCAGCACTTTTCGTGGGTTTTTGTGCCCTGTTTGTAAACTTGAACTTCCAGTACCGCCTGATGCAAAAGCTGGGGACAAAATCACTTGTCCGGCCTGTGGTATTGAACTTAAAGTAACTGAAGGCATGTTAAAATAGCAATAAATGGGACAAAGAGGACAAATATATTTTTGTGAGATTTGCAGGCAAAAGGTTGAGGTAACGGTAGATGCCTTCGGAGTGCTTGTATGCTGTGGGCAGGAGATGAAGCTTGTTGAGGGCATGATGGAGACATGGACCTCAGTTCATCCCAAGCCGGTTGGAGGCACAACTTATATCTGCAATAAGTGCGGTCAGCAGATATCTGTAGTGGAAGAAACATCTGGTATACTAGAATGCTGTGGCCAAAGAATGGAACGTAAGGATACGAGTACCGGTTAGATAATATCTATATTGAAACTTTTCGTAGCCGCATTTATTAGGCTGCGTAACTTATGTGAGATAATTTTATGAACAGTTGGAAATGTGATAGCTGCGGCACTCAATATGATGCAAACGAACCACCGGAAATATGCCCCTCGTGCGGTAAATCGTGCGAATTTAGAGAAATCACCAATTATGTTCCCTTGATGGAAAGAACTGGAAGGGATTGTAAGTGCAGGGTATGCGGAACAGAAATTAAAATCACTTCCGATTGTGGCGGCATCCTCAAGTGTTGTGATCAGCCTATGGCGGTAGAATAAACAAGGTATGCAAAACGAAAACATAGAATCAATTTTGAAAAAAGCTGCTGCCAAAGAAGAGGGTACGTATCTACTTTACAAGAATGCAGCAGACAAGATGACAGACTTACAGACAAAGAGCACATTAAACACGTTTGCCGAAGAAGAACGAAAACACAAACAGATAATTGAAAACTTCAATGCGGAAATGCTGGAAAATCTAAAAGTCGAAACAGTAGAAACATCTCGACAGGGGATAACGGAATTTCTTACTGATACCGATGAGGGCCTTGGTGAGCACCCTGATTTTAAAGACGTACTAGTTTATGCAGCAAAAAGAGAGAAAAAGGCCTTTGAATTTTATAGTAACATGTCTGAACATGTAGAAGATGCAGATTTAAAAAAATTGTTTGGCTGGCTGGCAAAGGAAGAGACAAAACACAAAGAGAACATAGAGGCCCTATTCTGGGATGTAATGTATCGTGAATAACCTTATAAATAAGGAGGATTAAAAGTGGCACACAAGCAGCTAAAAGAAATTATGGATATGGCAATTCAGTATGAAACTGATGCAAATGAATTTTATTCTACAGCCGCGGGTGTAGCAAAAGACCCAGCCGCAAAAACATTACTCAATGAACTTGCGGGTGTTGAGTTAAAGCATAAGGTGAAACTGGAAAGTTTTGATTTAAGCGATGTTGCACACGAACATCATACCGTTCCGGAAACACACGACCTTCATGTAAGTGATTATTTGATGGATAAAGAGATCGCTCCGAATTCAACTTCTCAAGACATAATGGTACATGCAATGAAAAGGGAACAAAAGGCTTATGAGTTTTATGCCAGGATGCTAAAGGTTGTAACCAGCGGAGATGTCAGGACTCTCTTTGAGGAACTGGCGGCAGAAGAGCTGGAACATAAAGCAAAAATCGAAACAGAGTATGATGATGTAGTATATAAAGAAAATTGATAGAGATCAGGGGGCGGAATAATGTCTTCACATAAAAGCGAGTTATACTATTGTGAAATATGTGGAGCCAAAATCGTAGTAGAAAAAGGTGGAGATGGAACCCTGAACTGTTGCAACCGGAAGATGGGGTGCAAGGCAGGAAGCCCCTGAAGCCTGACCCATCAAAGCACCCACATATTAATGCGTAAAAGTGGATTCGCTTCCCCGGACAAGAAATGCCAAGGACCTTAATCATCCATACATTCCTTGTGAACTACAATGGAAGGCTTTGCTTCTAAAGCATAACAAATAGACTAACTTTTCTACCGACTTTCAACCCTACACAGCGAAATTACGTCGCCACCAGCCCCTTCTTATTCGCAATATTTTCGTATATATAGAGAGGTAGATTAATAAATAGGCCTCTTGCCATTGTCACCTATACCACCAATTCATTGAATATTAACAACTTATGCCTTTGCTGCCTACACTGTCTGCGAAAATAAATCTTTGGCATTAATATTGCGCTATTAAACTCAGCTTTGTAGTATATATTATTAATGGAAAAGGGACAGAAAATTAGACGGGTTTAAAAAGTGGCAGCAGCAGAAAGCAATCCAGATGAATTGGCCCCCACATTGTAGTTCCCGCCAGAGGAAAAACCGGAAGTTTTTCCATCAAAAAAATAGGCTATCACAACCCCTTTTTAAGGGAAAATTAATAGCAGAAGAGAAAGGAATACGCACCAAGTGAAGAAAATTAATCAAATCTGTATTGTAGTTTTCATTATAACGATAATAGCTACCGGACTGACGACCCATGGCTGGCAATGCAGTGAAGCCTTTGGAGATAGCAGCAAAACTCCTTTTGTACAAAAATCTACACCTACCAGCTCCCTGATGCGAATAATCAATTCACATACCGCCAAGATGCTGGAAGCAATAATGGTTGGTGATTTCAATACAGTTATTAAAAAATCCAATGACATCTCAAAAGCCGGCAATGCTATAATGAGAATGTTTTTCCCGGAAGGGAAACAGGTTGATCAATGGTTTACAGAAATCGGAAAAGACCCGGATAACCCCGAAGCAATCAAGTTGATGAAAGATGATTTTGAAAAATATTCTAATGCAGTTATTGAGGCATCCGGCAATATTGCTGAAATTGCCAAAAACAAGAATATTGCTGAAACCTATGAAAGTTTTGAGGCAATGCTGAAGAATGCATGCTTTGCGTGTCATGAAGTTTCGCGTGCAAAAAAATAGACAGAGAGTAAAGATACAAAAAAGCTAAAATTTCATATCAATACTTTGTTACCTGAAACATATAAAAAGCTATGAATGATTCTGCCGTAATTACTAAAGCCGAAAACCGGCAAGTTGATGACAGTGCTGCGGACTTGAAAGATACGCATTCAAACTGTACGCATTGCAGCACCACCATTACCGATGGAGACAAAGCCGTTTTCAGCAATAATGGAGATGCATTTTGCTGCTGGGGATGTGAAACTGTTTATAAAATTCTGAAAAAAGGAAATTTTTCTTTAATTAACAGACCGTCAGCAAGCCTGCCGGAATATGATTTTCTGGATACCGACTCTTTTTTACAAGACTATTCCGTCAGTGTAGATAACAAAAAAAGCATGAGGTTTTTCATTGAAGGTATTCAGTGTACTGCTTGCCTCTGGATCATTGATCAAATCCCTGATTGGATCCCTCAAGTTGAGAATGCTAATTTAAATATGAGCCAGAATACACTGCTTGTCACTCTGAAAGAGCCGGGATACTTTGGAAAGGTGGCGTCTGTTCTATCTGCCTTGGGCTACAAGGCCTACCCTGTTAAAAGCCTTGATGAAGCAAAGCATTTCCAAAAGAAGGAAAATCACCAGCAGTTAAAGAGGTTGGGAGTTGCCGCTGCCTGTTCGGGAAATATTATGTTGTTCTCTTTTTCTATTTACTCAGGACTGAAAGGACAGATGGCCGGCATGTTTGGATATCTGAACCTTGCCTTTTTTCTACCGATACTTTTCTACTGCGCCCAGCCATTTTATACAAACCTATGGCGGTCTCTGAGGGCCGGTCGCCCGAGTATAGACTTGCCAATTGTCGCTGCGATAATTATAGGTTTTGTTCTAAGCCTGATAAATTTAATCCAGGGCAATGAGGATTTCTACTTTGATTCGCTCTCTATCTTAATCCTTCTGCTTTTAGCAAGCAGATATTTTTTGAGCAGAACCCAACAGACATTTATAAATAGCTCTTATATGCAAACCTTTATCGAGTCACAAGTATGTCAACGTTGGAATAGTGAAAGCAATGAGTATGACAAAATTCCCGCAAGACATTTAAACGTGGATGACAAAGTACTCATCAAAGAGGGTGAACGTGTCCCCGCAGACGGAACAGTCTTAAACGAATGGGTAAACATAAACCCATCTATCCTCACAGGAGAGAGCCTTCCGCAAAAACTCTTTAAGGATTCTGACATCTATGCAGGCACTCAGGTTGTTGCAGGCTATGCAGAGATCCTGGTAAAACAGACTACCGGTAACAGTCGAATCGGACAGATACTCAAAAAGGTTGAAGAGCAGATTTATAATAAAACACCTTTGATTTCATTAACCGACAAGGCCGCACAATATTTCAGTATATTCATCCTTGTCGCAGGAGCTCTATTTTTCTCTTTTTACATTAACGTGGATCCTACTGAAGCGGTTAAACGCACACTCGCCTTAATCATTCTGGCCTGCCCATGCGCATTAGCATTCGCTACCCCGCTAACACAAAGCTTATCATTAAGGAAGGCCGCTAAGAAAGGTTATCTAATTAAAAATGCAGAATCACTTGAAAAATTGAACTATGTAAAAAATATTTTTTTCGACAAAACCGGAACTCTCACTCAAGGTCAATTTGAGTTCTTAACATGGAAATCTCCTCGTGCTGAAGAATCAGGAAATTTTTCTCCTGATCAGGAAACCCTTGATGCTATATATTCAATCGAGGTCTATTCTCAGCATCCCATTGCCAGAACTTTAGTAAAATACCTTGAAGGAAAAGGTGTAAAAAAATTAGCCGTCCACTCTTTAACTGAAATCCCCGGATCCGGAATATCCGGGACGATAGATGATGATAATTACAAAATAGTATCAGAACTACCTGATGAAAATATCAGAGACGATTCTGACATTATATCCAGTCTCATCTCTATATATAAAAATGGAAATCTTATCGCATCTGCATGCCTGGGAGACAGGCTTCATAGTGACGCAAAACAGACAATTGCCAAATTAGACTCTATCGGCATAAAGATGCACATATTGTCCGGAGACAAAAGCATACCTGTCTCAAGTGTCGCAAAAAAACTTCGTATAGCAAATGAACAGTTCTCCTCAAATCTTATGCCTGAGAAAAAGAGTGAGATAATTAATAATTTCCCTGACTCATTAATGGTTGGAGATGGCGCAAACGATTCGCTTGCAATGTCTTCAGATAATGTTAGTATCGCAGTGCAGGGGAGCGTGGAGTCTTGTTTAGTTGCGGCCGATATTTATGTTACCAGAGAAGGTGTTTCACCGGTGAGAGATTTGATCTTATTAAGTCAAAATACCTTTGGTGTTATAAAAAGAAATCTTGTTTTTTCATTTGTCTACAATTTTGCCGGCGGACTTGCAGCGCTTTTAGGCTACATCTCACCGTTAACGGCAGCGATATTGATGCCCGTTAGTTCGTTAGTTGTATTGTCTTCCTCTGCCATAGGGACAAAATTTCTGAGAAGGTTCAACAAAATAAATTTTTCGCTTAACAATTAAAACAAATTTGATAAAATAGTTAATCAATAATCATTACAGTTTAGATTTATAATAAACAGGTAGCTCTTATGTCAATTCTTTATATTATTATTCCTATTACAATTATTCTGGTTTCATCTTTCGTTATTTTTTTCTTATGGGCGGTCAAAGAGGAGCAATTTGACGACCTCGAGACACCAGCACATAAGATGCTGATTGATGACTGGAATGACAAACCGGAGAAAATAAAGATTTGAAACCAACTAGAAATTATGGGAAAGGAACAGGAAAATGAGCTCTTTGAATGACACCAATTCCAGAGTGGTACAGGTTAAATATAATGACCAGATAGTCAGAATGTTTACCCTTGCAACCATATTCTGGGTAACAATAGCTATGTTGGTTGGAATTATCGTCGCTTTGCAATTGGCGATTCCACAACTTAACTTTACTGCCTGGTTAACGTTTGGCCGTTTAAGACCATTGCATACGAATGCTGCGATCTATGCGTTCGCCGGTAATGCTATCTTTGCGGGTATTTATCACTCTACCCAAAGGCTCATAAAGACAAGACTGTTTTCAGATGGTTTGAGCCAACTTCATTTCTGGGGATGGCAATTTATAATCGTCCTGGCCGTAATCACTTTGCCTCTTGGCATTTCGCAGGGCAAGGAGTTTGCAGAATTGGAATGGCCTATAGATATTGCAGTTGTGCTAATCTGGGTTGTCTTTGCCATCAATTTCTTTGGCACACTATTAAAACGTAATGAAAAACATCTATACGTCGCTATATGGTTCTACATAGCAACTATTTTAACTGTTGCACTCCTCTATATTGTAAACGCAATATGTATACCTGTTGGTTTATTTAAAAGTTACATAGTTTTTGCTGGTATCCAGGATGCTCTTGTTCAATGGTGGTTTGGACACAATGCCGTCGCATTTTTCTTAACCACTCCTTTCCTGGGTTTGATGTACTACTATTTGCCGAAGGCAGTAAACAGACCCATATATAGCTATAGACTTTCAGTCGTACATTTCTGGTCTCTCATTTTTATGTATATCTGGGCGGGGCCTCATCACCTTTTAAATACAGCCTTACCTGAATGGCTTCAAACATTAGGCACAGTGTTCAGTGTAATGCTATGGGCCCCAAGCTGGGGAGGAGCCGTTAACGGGATACTGACACTTCGAGGTGCATGGCATTTATTACGAACAAATCCTATCATAAAATTCTTCGTTGCAGCGATAACCTTTTATGCAATGGCAACCTTTGAGGGACCGCTTCTATCGATAAAGGCTGTAAATTCTCTTGGACATTATACCGATTGGATCGTTGGTCATGTACATTTGGGAGCTTTGGGCTGGAATGGTTTTCTCTCTTTTGGAATGATATATTTTATCGTTCCAAAACTATGGAGTACTGAATTATACAGCAAGAAACTGGCAAACATTCATTTCTGGATAGGTATTCTGGGAATTCTTTTTTACTACGTTTCCATGCTGGCAGCCGGAATCACTCAGGGTTTAATGTGGAGAGCCGTAGATGCAAATGGAAGTCTCGTTTATCCGGACTTTGTAGAGACCGTAATCCGTATTCTACCTCTATTTCTCTTCCGTGCGTTAGGAGGCGTATTGTTCCTGGGAGGTTTTGTTCTCATGTTATATAACGTTTGCAAAACTATCAAGCAGGCGCCAAAAGAGCTGCAAGAGGAAACCGTTCAAGTTAAAATATCCTCTTCAGCACCTGTTCATCTGGAACGAGGACATAGAAAGCTGGAAGGTATGGCCGCTGCCTTTACCATATTGGCGCTTATTGCAATTTTAGTCGGTTCCATAATAGAAATTGTGCCAACCCTCTCTGTCAATAAATATGTTAATACAGAAAATAAAGTTGAACCGTTTACACCATTAGAATTGGAGGGCAGAGACATATACGTCAAAGAAGGCTGCTTTACCTGCCACTCCCAGATGATCCGAACGATACCGTCAGATGTGTTGAGATATGGAGCAGCATCTACAATCGAAGAGTCCATGTACGACAGGCCGTTTCAGTGGGGTTCAAAACGTACCGGTCCTGATCTGGCGCGGCTTGGTAAAAAATATCCGGACCTCTGGCACTATATGCATATGGAAGATCCGAGAGCAGTTATAAAAGAATCAATTATGCCGGCTTATCCGTGGTTAATTACATCAACAATTGATTTTGACAGTTTGGAAAAGAAGGTAGCAGTCTCTAATAAACTGGGCGTTCCTTATTCTGACGAAGACCTGTCTGACACGAGTGAACGGGCAAAAGAACAGGCAAAAAAGATTGCAGATGTACTTAAAAAACAGGGTGTAAAAGAGGATGTTTCGGACAAGCAGATTACAGCTTTGATCGCATATCTCCAGGCCCTCGGGCAAAAAGGAGCAGAGTAATATGAAACAGCTGGCGTTATCCCAATTTAATGATATATATTTAATTATAATCGGATTCTTTCTATTCTTCTCCGTCTTTATAGGCGCTGTATTCTGGGCTTACAGAAAAGGTTCTAAAAAACACTATGACTATTTATCTAAACTACCACTTCGTGAGGAGAATCTGACATGAGTGAAGATAAAACACAACGGTATGAAGACAAAGTAATAGAGGGCTACGAGTATGATGGCATTACCGAATATGACAATCCATGTCCAGCATGGCTGATGTATATTTTCTATTTTACAGCCCTTCTGGCTATTTTCTTTGTTGGCTATCACTTCGGGAGTCACAGCAAGGATGAATTAATGGGTGCCTATGCGATAAAATTAAAGGAGGCACAAACACAGACAGAAACATCGACATCGACACAACAGACTGAAGTCAACGAAAGTGAGCTTTTAGTACTTTTGCAGGATCCTGCTGCCCTGGCAGAGGGAGTGGAAATTTTCGGTGAACTATGCGCCCTTTGCCACGGAGAGTCCGGGGAAGGTATGATTGGGCCGAATCTTATTGACAATTACTGGTTGCATGGTAAAGGGAAAATCAGCGATATCGCAGTTTCTATCAGATCCGGAATTCCTGACAATGGCATGGCTGCATGGGAAGACAGAATTCCTGAGCAGCAAATTCTGCATATAGCAGCTTATATAAAGTCAGTACAAGGAACCATCGTAGAGAATGCGAAAGAACCTGACGGTGAGCTTGTAGAAGAATAAGATGGTGGAGAGTACTCAAAAACTGCCGGAAGACGGCTTTCGCATAAACCAATTCCCAATGGCGGCACACGGGTTCTTTAGAAAACAGAGGGACCTCTCTCAATGGGTGTTAATCTCCATATTCATAATTCTTCCCTGGATTAAAATAAACGGCCTGCCTGCTATTCTCATTAATCTACCGGATCGCAGATTTGCATTTTTTGGTCTGAACTTCTGGAGTCATGACGCGCCACTGCTTTTCTTTGTCATAGCAAGCTTCTCACTGGGCCTGTTGTTTGCCACATCGGTATGGGGGCGAGTATGGTGCGGTTGGGCATGTCCTCAAACAATCCCTATTGATGGAATCTTCCGAAAGATTGAAACTCTTGTAGAAGGAAACCATATTGCCAGAAAGAAGCTTCATGAAAAGCCTTTTGACAATGAAAAAATAGTAAAGGCGGCTGTCAAATGGTTTCTGTTTTTCACCGTTAGCTTAATCCTGTCTCACACCTTTTTTGCTTACTTTACCGGTCCCGGCGCACTAGTGTCTATGGCCCTGAGCCCTCCCTCTAATGCACTGACGACATTTTTAATAGTAAACACAACGACACTCATTATCCTCCTTAACTTCGGGTGGTTTAAAGAGCGTCTCTGCACTGTTATATGTCCATACGGCAGACTTCAATCCGTATTAATGGATGAAGACTCTCTTGTCGTTGCTTATGATGAGAAGAGAGGTGAACCGCGAAAGGGCAGCAAGACCAGATCTAAAAAAAGGGGAGATTGTATAGACTGCCTCAAATGTGTTGCAGTCTGCCCCACAGGGATTGATATTCGCCACGGCATCCAGATGGAATGTATCGCATGTACCTCCTGCATCGATGCGTGTAACGAGATAATGCGAATAACAAAAAAGCCGGAAGGACTCATTCGATATGAATCAGAAAACGGATTGAAAGGAGAGAAAACGGTCTTCTGGAAGATGAAGACAAATATCTACCTTGGCCTAACCATTCTTTCTGTCATCGGACTGTTTCTATTTGTCTTTAACAGATCTGGTCTGGACATCACAGTATTAAGAGCACATGAAACCCCTTATCAGGTACTGAAGACATCAAAAGAGAGGGTTTTAATAGCAAACCATTTTACGCTTAGCCTTAAAAACCAGAGCGCTGTAAAGATGGAAGTTGATGTCATGCGAACAGGTAAAATTGAGAACACAAAGATTGAAATTATAGCGTCAACACTTCCGGTGGTAATTCCACCCGGAGAGGCAAAGAAGAATCATATTTTTATAAAATTCCCAAAGTCAATTTTAGAAAAAAAGAGCCACCACAAATTTCGATTGCAGATTACAACAAAATCAAAAGATATAACTCAGAAATATATAAAGGAAATCAGCCTTGTTGGACCTATCTAATAACATAATAAACAGGATAAGTGATATGCTGCCAGCCTTGGTACCGTTTGCAATCATTGCAGCAAGCATTATCGGCAGCATACACTGTGTTGGAATGTGCGGCGCCCTGGCTGTAACAGCGGGTGCTCAAAGCAGAAAGGGCCTTGTCAATTACCACCTTGGACGGCTACTTGGTTATTTTAGTGTAGGCGCGCTTGCCGGATTCCTGGGATCTGAATTTATTAATTCTGAGATGAAATATATCTCCATCATCTCTACTGTCTTTTTGAGTGCCAGCTTTCTGGTTATAGGTTTCAGCATAATGAGGAAAGGGCAACTGCATATTAAACAACCTGCCTTCCTGAAACTGTTTTACCAGAACAGGGTTGGCCGGTTACTTGAAACCAAAACTTCTCATTCGGTTTCAAGCTTTTTAATAGGCCTGCTAAGCCCTTTATTACCGTGTGGATGGTTATACGGCTTCATCTTAATAGCAATCGCAACAAACAACCCTCTATGGGGAGGTATACTGCTTACATCATTCTGGATAGGTACTCTTCCTGCACTTTCAGGTATTTCGCTACTAGTAAAGAAACCGATAAAATACTTTAACGGTAAAGCATCAATATATATTGGTATTTTCCTGATATTTATAGGAATCTCAAGTTTAGTATTAAAACTATCCAGCCTGGCCGCAGAACATTGTTGTCATTAAAATCTGTAGTAACAGATTTGCCTTACCCGCGCCCAGTCTTACCGACACTACTACTTAGGTTTTCGTCTTGCCAGAACATATTAAATTTTTAATTTTACTTATCTTATGGATACCGGTTAAGCTACAGGTCAATGAAAGTCTTGGCAATTTTAAACCGGCTCACCCAGAGGCAAAAAAACATGAAAAAACAGTTACTATATATCTTAGTTGTATCATTTGTTCTTCTTTCAGCCCTGACGATACAATCAGCAGAAGAGAATCCACAAAGGGTAAACCTGCGTTCGTCTTACAGAAATTTGTCTGTTTCTGAAGCAGAGTCAATGCCAGAAATTTATATACGAAAGTTTGATGAGTGGGGATTTTATGGGCACAGTACAATCATTCACAACTACGAGAAGAAGTCGATAAAAGGAGGCAATGTGGTAATAGACCATGCCACCGGACTGATGTGGCTCCAGTCAGGTTCTAAAGAGTATATGCAGTGGAATGCAGCGAATGGATGGGTAAGGAAGTTGAACACCCTGAAGTATGCCGGGTATAGCGACTGGAGACTACCGACTATAGAGGAAGCGGCATCACTGCTTGAACCGGGCAAGACGAATGCCCTTCACATAGACCCCATCTTTGACGAGGAACAGTGGGGGATCTGGTCTGGCGATAAACATGGCAGCAACACCTGGAGTGTTTACTTCAGCCTTGGTAACGTACGGTGGCGTTACAAAAACCGATATGTCCGTCCGGTTCGTTCACTCAATTGATTTCCGGCCAACACAAAAAAAGAGTATTAAAAAACCCACCAAAAAGGTGGGTTTTTTATAATGCTCCTCGGGTAGGATTCGAACCTACAACCTAATGATTAACAGTCACCCACTCTACCATTGAGCTACCGAGGATTTTGTTTTCCAGCAAATACTTACATACGAAATATTACAATATTATAACATCAAATTCAACAATTACAATTTAACTACTGCAGTTACTATTACAATAGTCCAGGATTTTTGAAATCTCCTGCTTTAATCGATCGCGTGAAACAATTATGTCAATAAATCCATGCTTAAGCATGGATTCTGCAGACTGAAATCCCTTGGGAAGTGTTTTCCTGATAGTCTCTTTAATAACCCTTGGGCCCGCAAATCCCACAAGCGCACCGGGTTCTGCCATTATAATGTCTCCCTGTGAGGCAAAGCTTGCCATGACACCCCCTAGTGTCGGATCAGTAAGTACAGATATAAACAGCAACCCTGCATCCTGAAGTCTGGCAATGGCGGCACATGTCTTCGCCATTTGCATAAGAGAAAAGGCCCCTTCGTGCATTCTTGCCCCACCTCCTGAACCTGAGACAATAATAAGAGGTAATCTCAGTTCCAGTGCCATTTCGGCTGCTCTTGTAATCTTCTCTCCTACCACAGATCCCATGCTCCCCATTATAAAGCTTGAATCCGTAAGGCCAAAAACAACTTTCTTTCCATCAATTAAGCCTTTTCCAACCGTGGCAGCTTCATTTAACTTTGTTTTTTTCTGTTCACTTACAATCCGATCTTTATATTTTATACGATCCATAAATTTTAATGGATCAGCAGGCATCATATCATTCCAATATTCTTCAAAACTGTCTTTGTCGAGTGTTATATCTATGCGCTCAGCAGTAGACAACCTAAAGTGGTGATTACATTCCGGACAAACATTATGTTTCTCCTCCACCTTTTTTTTATAAACGACACTTTTACATCCATCGCACCTTTGCCATAATCCATCGGGTACATTTTTTTTCTTTCTAAAGAACAATTATTTTTCTCCCACAACTTTTCTATTAAAACTCTAGGCGTCTATCCAGCCCTTCAGTTTCTTGCATTTTTTCTAAAGTATAGCCTCAGTTTTTCATTAACATAAAGGAATTTTTCTGCGCTTCTTTACGGAGCGCTTCTATTGCTTCTTTATAGTCATCCTTTGCAAAAATAGACGTTGCCGCAGCAAAGACATTTGCACCAGCAGATGCTGCATCAGAAATAGTTTCCGGTTTTATACCACCATCCACTTCAATATCAAGACTTTCAGGAGCTATTTCCCTCAACTTTTTTATTTTTTCACATACGTCTTTCTTGAAAGCCTGGCCTGAAAATCCCGGATAGACCGTCATTACAAGAAGCATGTCTATAGATTCAAGTAACTTTTCAACAGTCCGTTCGTGCGTATCGGGGTTAACAGCAACTCCCGCTTTTAATCCTCTATCTTTGATTAAATTGATAACACTCAATGGATCATCTGTTGCCTCTATATGAAAAGTCAGGATATCATCCTTATCTGTCTTCTGCGTAAATGACTCTACATATTTATCCGGATTCTCAATCATGAGATGGATATCGAGAGGAACTTTGGAAATTTTTTTTATTCCCTCAACTATAAATGGCCCCATCGTAATGTTCGGAACAAAATGGCCATCCATAACATCTATATGAATTAAGTCAACGCCTGCCTGCTCTACCTTTTTAATTTCATTCCCCAACTGAGTTGAATCGGCAGAAAGTATTGACGCAGATATTTTTGTTTGCATTTCTTTCACTCTTTAATTTATGACTCTGGTTTATCTGTCAGTGCCGCGACACCGGGCAATTCTTTACCTTCCAACAACTCTAGAAATGCACCGCCGCCTGTGGAGATAAATGATACCTTGTACGATTCCCCCATCCTGTGAAATGCAAGGTCTGTATCTCCGCCTCCTACAATGGTTAACGCATAAGCTGTTACAACTGATTCTACCATTGAGTATGTACCCCTGCTGAAGGCGTCTATTTCAAATGCTCCCATCGGACCATTCCAAATTATGGTTTTCGCATTTTGCATGGCTTCAGAAAAAAGCTTTGTACTTGCCGGTCCGATATCTAAAGCATACCAGTTATCCGGTACTTCCTGGAAGGTAACCAGCTTAGTCTCCGCATCGCCGTCAAATTTATCTGCAGCCACAAAGTCCACAGGTAAATATATTTTGACTCCCCTCTCCTTGGCAAGTTTATTTATATTCAAAACCTTTATCGCCACGCTTTCATCTACCGTTGCTTTTCCAATTCCATATCCGTTAAACGCAAGGAAAGGAAATGCCATTGCACCACCAATTATTATTTTATCAACCTTTTTTACCAGGTTTTCTATTATTTTTATCTTATCTAATACCTTCGCGCCGCCAACGATAGCAACCACTGGTCTAGACGGAACATTGACAGCCTTCTCAAAATAATCAATTTCCCTCTTTAAAAGAAACCCTGCTGCCGACTGAGATACTTCCTCATTCATACCCACCATTGAAGCATGTGCTCTGTGGCAATTTCCAAACGCATCCTGTACCATCACATCACACAGGCTTGCCAGCTCTTTGGCAAACACAGGATCATTGTCCCGTTCTCCTTTATGAAAACGCAGGTTTTCAAGAAGCAAGACATCCTCAGGTTGCATTGCCTCTACCTGCTTTTTCACCTCTGAACCGATGCAATCTCCTGCCAATGTCACATCCTTATTCAGAAGCCTGTTAAGTCTCTTGGCAACCGGCTTTAAACTGAATTCCGGCAAGACCTTTCCGCCTGGCCTGCCAAGATGAGAGGCAAGAATTATTTTTGCACCTTCATCAAGCAAATAATTAATAGTTGGCAAAGTGGCCCTTATCCTGGCATCATCGGTAATATTCCCCTGTTCATCAAAGGGAACATTATAATCCACCCGCACGAATACTCTCTTGCCTTTCAGGTCAAGCTCGTTGATAAAAAGTTTGCTCATTATATAGAATCTATTTATATCTTTGCGATAAGATCTACGAGGTCTACCATACGATTTGAATAACCCCATTCGTTATCGTACCAGCCTATCACTTTTATTAAATTGCCATCAATTACACACGTGGACATGGCATCCAGAATACATGAATGCTCGTTGTCTATTATGTCTGAAGAAACAATGGGATCGTCACAGTATTCTAAAATGCCCTTCAATTCATTATCTGCTGCAGCCTTTAAAACACTGTTAACCTCTTCAGTACCAGTTGCCTTTTTCACTGATACCACTAAATCAGTTACCGAACCATTTGCTACAGGCACCCGCATTGCCATACCATCAAGCTTTCCTTTGAGTTCCGGTATAACCTCCCCAATGGCTTTGGCGGCACCAGTAGTTGTCGGAATTATATTTATGGCAGCAGCCCTTGCTCTTCTTAAATCCTTGTGCATTACATCTGCTACATTCTGATCATTTGTATAGGCATGAATGGTAGTCATGAGACCTTTTTCTATTTGGAAATTATCATTAATTACCTTCACAAGCGGTGCAAGGCAATTTGTAGTGCAAGAGGCATTGGAAACAATTTTATGCTCTGGCCTGAGATCATTTTCATTGATCCCCATAACTATCGTAGCGTCAAGCGGATCTTTTGAGGGCGCGGATAAGATTACCTTTTTCGCTCCCGCCTCAAGGTGCTTTGCACAATCCGCTTTTTTTGTAAATATACCCGTCGACTCTATTGCTATATCAACCCCTAGCTCTTTCCATGGAAGCCCGGCAGGGTCTCTTTCCTTTGTCAGTTTAATCTCTTTTCCTTTTACAACTATCGCATCTCCTTTTACCTCGACATCACCATCAAACTTACCATGAACTGAATCATATTTCAAAAGGAGAGACAGTGTCCTGGCGTCAGCTAAATCATTTATAGCAACTACATCAATACCTTCCCTCTCTGTAATCACTCTAAATACGTTTCGGCCTATTCTGCCAAAACCATTTATTCCCACTTTAATTGCCATTTTTCAGATTCCTTTCAGTCCAATGTAATAGATAGTGCCGCTCCACAGTTCAAAGACAATTTGTCCTCAGATAGCAAGTTCATATAATTCCAGCAGGTCGCGACTTGTTGAGATGCCTTATTTGAAAAGCTGTTATTCCTGCCTTCAGAAGGGATTATTCAGTTAAAATGCAAAGTCTGCCTTTTCAAAATATAAGTATTCTATAAAATGAGGAAATACTTATGGATATGAGTACAACAAAGAGGTAAAATTCTAACACAACACCATGATTTGTCAAGGGTTTTTAGCCTATGTCAAAGGGAAGAAAATGTAGGATTTTATTGGCTCATCGTATTTTCCGTATACTTACCAACAGGCACACGGAACATAAATTGTTAGCTTAATATGAAAGTAATTATCATGAAAAAATACGCACTGTTATTCTTACTTCTGTCCAGCTGTGCTACAGTAGGCACCGTCTCTAAAATTGATATTAACGAAAATTTCCCTCATGATGAGATTCAAAAAGTTGCTGTCATTATGTTCGAAGCACCCGTCGACAAAAAAAAAGGCAACATACTCGCCCCAAAAGCATCTATAGACCCAAACGCAGGCGCAATCCTTTCAAGCATGACTGCCAGAGAACTGACAAAATGGGGAAAATATGTCGTTATTAATAGAAAGGCAGTAGAAGAAGAACTGAAATTTAAAAAACTCAAAGAAGAAGATTTATTGCAAGCACAAAACTATTTGAACCTGGGAAAGCAATTAGGCGTTGATGCTATAGTCGTTGGCAAAATTGAGCGTTTTGGAATTTCCTACAGAGCAATGTCCTCAGGGTTATTCGTATCACCAATAACAACAAAAGTATCATTTACCGTAAGATGTGTGGACGTAATTTCAAATGAAACGATTTGGTCTGCTAAGATTAAGGGCAACTCAGTAATGGACAATGAGAGAGCCCTGGCATCTAAACTTATTTCAGAAACGTTTGAAAAGCTTAATACAAAATTAAACGAATAGGGCGTAAATTCCTAACAAACCGTCTCCTCCCCACCAGAATACCTACCATATAATTTCACTGAAACCCAAAAATAAGTAAAAATAGTACCTGTTTATACAAATCTATAAACAGTTTCCTGACAATATACTTACACTATTCTTACTACATTTTAGCTACTTATCTACTACATATTGTGAATGCAATAAAAAAACATACAAAATGTTGTATTTTTTTCTTGACAACAGGCATTGTTCCTGCTAGACAATGTACATAAACTTAAAGTGACTTGACTTAACTTAGATAGATTCGACGAAAGGTGAGACATGAGTAAATGTTTGCAGATATATTATAACGAGGAGAGGGACGAAAACATCAAAGAGATGATTCAGATATTAAGAAAAGCAAAGGATTCTCCTTATTACAGGAGAAGATCGGATAGCGAGGTTGCCCTGATGGTCTTGAGCAGGGCACTCAAAAGTGAAGTTAAAAAACTAAATGGTACTGGGAAAAAATAATGATAAATAAAAACTATAAGATTTTTCTATTTACCGCTTGATACTTCTAGAAACTTGATGAGTACGGGGGTAAATGTGACCGGAGCCTTCATCTCCGTTACTTCAAGCCTCGCCCTCCCGTGTGCCGTCACAGCGTAATCGGGATTGCCGTGCTCACCTGACGGGGGTCTTAACTCCTTTCCCCCTCGTCGCCTGACGGCAAAAGGGCTATCTCACCGCAAGAGAATAGCCCTTTTTGCCGTCTTAACAGTTTCTAATTTAGCTAATTCACCCATGCTAACGCTAAATGCAATAGCACGGAAAGCTTATCTAAAACACACATTTTGGAGGTGACAAAGAAATTGGCAAAAAAAGCGATCAAGAAACCAAAGACAAAAGCAAAGCCAGCTACCAAAAAGCTAGTTAAGGCAAAAGCGAAACCAGCCCCCAAGAGTAAAAAAGAAATCAAAAAAGAAAAACCGAATATAAAAACAGAAAAAATACAACTAACACAAAGCGTATAAGATTTCAGAGAGTGCTTTTGGGCCTAAGGCATGAATTTCTTTATTTATGCTTATGCCGATTTCCTCCTGTATCAATCCCTTTTGCCGCCCAAACGAAGCTGCTTAGCAAAGCTCCGCTCTACAAAAATAAAATAACATACCATGTATTATAACCTGTCAATCCTATTATAAAAATGACCAAACAAACTGTCTTAATCACAGGTGCTAGTGGTTTTATTGGCACTGAATTGATTGCCCGAATAAACAAAAAGTATGACATTATTGGCATAGACAAGACACTACATAACGATCGAGACAGCAGTGTGTTGTGGTATAAAGCCGATATATCTGACAAGAAACTTTTACAAGACATTTTTCGTAAAATAGAAGCAAAAGTTTCAGGAAAGATCGATTATGTATTTCACCTGGCAGCATATTATGACATGACAAACAAAGCAAACAGAATGTATCGTGAAATCAATGAAAATGGAACCAGATACTTACTGGAAAATTTGATACATTTTACTGTGAATAACTTTGTTTTTGTGAGCAGTACAGTGGTTTTTAGGCCAACCATTGGCAATGACAAACTCAATGAAAACTCTGCCTTGAGCTCATTCATGCATTATGGAAATTCGAAGATTGCGGGAGAAAAAATAATAACAGAATACAAGGAAAAATTAAAAGCAACAATCTTTAGACTTTCAGCAGTATATTCCAAGGATTGCAGATCTATACCGCTTGCAAACCAAATCGCTTTTATCTGGAAAAGATGTTTTGGTTATAAAATATTGCCAGGAAAGGGCATAGGCGGTATATCTTATATACATATCGAAGATGTACTAGACGCCTTTGAGAAGTCCATGCTGTTAGCGAAAGAGATACCTTCTGGTTCAATAATGATTTTGTCTGAGGAGAATCTTATCTCAAATAATGAACTTTGTGGCCTTGTCTTCCGTGAGATTTATGGCAAAAGCATGAACTTCATTCATCTACCAAGGTGGGTTGTGTGGCTTTGTATTTATACTGTAAGTAGTTTTTGCTCGCTAACAGGAAGGCATTACTTTTTTAAACCATGGATGCTAAAATTGACAGACAAAAAATATCAATTTAACATTGAGAAAGCCAAAAAGACATTAAAATGGCAACCCAAATTTCAATTGGAACCATATATGGCAACACTGATTAACAATATGAAAACCAATACAAGCAAGTGGTTCGCAGCCAATAATATGAAATAAAGTACTTTACCGATATGCCATCCTATGTGTTTTTACCTCCACTCACAATCTAACAAATAACATCTACAGAAATTCCAGGAAAAAGTTCTACCGCCGTGAATACCCGTTTTCGTTTGCGTCATAATATACATTGGTGTATATTTGCTTTTAATAACATTATAAATTTTACATCCTTACAGACCAAAAACGGATGCTCTCTATTGGAGAAACGTATATGAAGAAACTGCTTATCATATGTACTTTCACCTTAACACTCTTTTTTTCCAGCACTGTTGGATTCTCAGACATATTAAAGGATTTAGATAAATTCCAACAATCGTTAGGTGACTGGGTAACACAAATCGAAGAGCTGAACAACAGAATATCGAATCTGGAAAGCGGTAAAGCATCTAGCGAAAAGCAGGCTGAAGAACTTAACCAGGGCTTGGCTAATATAGAAAATCTATTAAGCGACATGGACGCTAAAGTTGAAAGAGTTGAAAACATGAGTTCACTGGAAGGAGTAAAAGAGATCGTAAAGTCATTTGAGGGAACACTGAATGTCTTCAAGAAACGATTTTCCAAGCTGGCAAACAGGATCGAAGATCAGGAAGTTAAGACTGCGGTACTTGAAAGGATGTATAAAACGGCAAACAAACCATTAGACACATTGATGAAGGCTATAGACGAGCAGAAGAGTGTCATCAACAAACTGGGAGACAAACTGGTAAAACAGGAAGAGCTCATCCTGTCCATGAAGGAGAGCCTCCAAAAGCAGACATCCCCGGATGAATCTCTTGTAAGCGGAATTGAAGAACTCAATTCCAGATTAAGCAAACTTGAGTCAGGCGTTTTGGTGCAAGCGGTAACGGAACATGCTAAACACGAAGATGAGAAACATGCTGCAGCCCCAGCCGAACACCATGAAGAAGCGAAGCATGCCGCGGCCACAGCCGAACACCATGACGATGTGATGCATGCTGCAGCCCCAACCGAACACCATGAAGAGCCACAAGCACATGTTGAAAAAACAGACCTCATAGACATAGGAGAAGGCTTTTTTGTTAAAAATATCAAATTTGAACCTTTCGGTTCGTCTTCCCAGATAAGCGGTGTAATAGTGAATAAATCTGACAGAGACCATGGCATGATTGACTTTAAAGCTCTGGCTTATAATAAAGAAAATATCCATTTGGGAGACCAGGGTTTTTCTATTTATGGATTTAGCAAAGGTAAGACCAAATCTTTTGAAGAAATAATTGTTGGTGTCATCTCCAAAGATATTAGTAAGTATTCGATTTATCCTGCCAGAATGCCATTAGTTTCCGATACAGGAGAGAGCATAGTCAAGATTATCGAAATAGAAAAAGCAGTTGCGGTTGCTAAGGCTGAAACAAAAGAGAAGACAACGCCAGACAATCTGGAAGACTTAATATTTGATGAAACTACTCCTCCAGAGGAGTTGGAAGGATTTGAAGAAATCGGCAATGGGTTTTATGCCAATAATGTTTCTTTTAACGGTTTTGGATCTTCCTCTTCCGTGACAGGAAGCATAAAGAACAATTCACAAAATAACTTTTACAATGCTTCTTTTGTCATGAAAGTATTTAGTAAGACGTACGGCATGATCACAAGTCTGGATTTCTCAGTAAGAAGTATTAATAGCGGAGACACTAAGGTATTTGAAGAAATCATTTCGGGGGTACAGCCTGTGGATATCGATAGGTATGAAATAACGTTTAAAAGCTCTTATTGAGATATTGGAAACTCTTCGGTAAGGGACGAAGATGAGCCCCATTCTTCATGAGCAGTTCCATGTGTTTCACTCGGCACTCCGTGAGAAGTAGTTTCTTGCCCATGATGTTCCATTAAAGAGGCTCCGTGATCTTCTTTTTGATGAGGCACAGTATCATGATCCATGAAAGAATCTCCGTGCCCTTCATGTTCCCCGCCATGACCACCGCCGTGTTCGCCATGACCAGCTTTCAGTACCTCAGGCAGGTCATCTGACAGCTTAAGAGATCCCGGAGAATCTTCAAGTTCTAATATGATAGGCAGGTCTCTCTTTACTCCCGCCCCTAATTTAATTATCATTTCGTCTACATCCAGGAGATCCATATCCTGTGTAGAGACGACTATATCAGCCAGATTTATATTCCTGGCTGCTTCAAGCGCTACGATTAAATCTCCTCCCAGACCGGTCATAGAAACCCTTCGCAGCCTCTCACCCTCTGCCGTTGCCCTATCAACGAGCAATTCTCCAGCAGCGTGTTTTACATGCATATAATGGTCCCCTTCCGCCTTCTGTTCAATCATGAATTTATTCGCGCTGGCAATAATCCGCGTAACTTTAGTATCCATTTCAGCTTTCAGGCCTACTATTTTACCCTCCTTATCTGATTGTATTTTTTGTGCAAGGGCCTCTGTAGAAGCGTCAATCGTCTGGGTAATACCCCTTTTGCCAACGGCCCTTTCTTTTGCCACATTCAGTAACTCATCTAGCTCTGCAAGCTTAACATTTTTAATCTTTCTTTCTAGCTGCGTGTCAAACCTCATGTCAAGAATAAGCCAGTCAATCACACGAACGTGCCGTGATTTAACCTGGCTTGAAAGTAATATTTTAGCTTCTGCAGCCCTTCTACGCTTCTCATCAGGGTTATAAAGATTTTTTTCCGTCATTTTTCCTAAAACGCTTCTGGCAACGTCTTTTGCTTCACTCTCTACAAACATCTTGTATCTGTCACCAGGACCTATTTCCTGACGAATCTTGTTCGCTTTGCCATCCATTATTTGATATTTCACAATAATGTCAACGGTAACATCATAGTCATCTGCAGTTCTAATGCGTATCTCTTTTGACTCAATCTTACCCTCTGCATTACGTGCTTCCCGTGTCAGACTAAGCGTCTGTACAGTACCATCAAATAGATCCCAGGTTTCAATTTGTCTTATAAATCTATGCCAGCCTGGCGTATAGTCCTTTTGTACAACACCCCTGCTAAGACCCCATATTGTAGTTTTAACTCCTATCTGATCAATCTCAACCCTGATTATCATAAACCTTACACCAACAACAATAACAATGATAGCTATCACAATACTTAGAGGTATGAAATATTTAGCAATAAACTTGGCCAGAAACTTTACCATTAATCCGTTCTCCTGATACTATTCTATTTTAATATAATCCTGGAAAGGGCAAAAAAACGCCCAGAACCAGTTACTCTGTTAATGTCCCGAATGTCCTGCTGCCGCTGGATGTCCTGACGCTTCGCCATGCCCGGACGGATTACCATGTACTGCCCCTTCTCCATGAGAAGACCCTTCCTCCTTAGCGGGCGGTTGTGGCACTTCGCTCTCACCCGTTTCGCTGAGCAGTCTTTCTCTTATTCTTAATTGAGGTATCTCCTCTGATGACTTTAAAACAGGAGTTCCTATAACCTTGGCATTACGCAACCGTCTTGCATATTCCATCTTGACAAGATTGCGGCCGCCTGCACCCTCAAGAGCTTTTTTAAGAGCGAAGATACCCTCCGCTTCTGCCTTCTTCACTGCAAGTATTGATGCAGCGTGTTTTTCCAGTCTATCATACTCCGCATCTGCATCAAGCATGGCCTTAATAAGATACGCCTTGCCGGAATCCCTGATTTTGTCTGATTCAGCTTTTGCGGCTCTCTCCATTTGATGTAGTGTTCCCCCAAACCTGGATATTGCCACATCCAGTTTCTTTGTTTCCTCGGTAACTACCCTATCCTGATTTTTCCTTGCAGCAGATGCCCTCTGCACCTGTTCTTCAACCTCTTTATCTGCAAGCCTTCTTTCGTGTATCTTCTCCGCATATTCTCTGTAGTAACGATAATCAATGAAATTCAAAGAGGTTACGAATATTCCATGCGGGTTTAACAAACTGTTCAACTCATTAGTTGACGCCCGGATCTTTTCCTCTCTTTTAACCGAATCAGGAAATTCACTAATGGACAGATCCCCAAACTCATATCTACAAATAGTTCTCGCATAGTCCCATATCCACTTCTCTTTAAATTCTTCACCGAAACCGGTATCCTGAACAACCTTACTTGCAATCTTAGAGATTAATTTATACTGTATGACCAAGTCTATACTTACGTCACCTCCATCACGTGTCTTGAGTATGATGGGGTTTCCCTGTGGGAAATCTGCGGATATATTCGATGATGCCATAGGCGCTTCCTGCTCTCTTTTATCAAGGATGTACAAGTCTTGAATGAAAGGATAGTAAACTACAGCACCAGCGCGGTCTATGGTTTTTATATTGCCGGTGATATTATTAATAATCACAGCAACTTCATCGGCCTGTATCTCCTTCCACGTCATCCGCCTACCGCCTACAATGAGTAAGACGACCAAGGAGATGGGTACAATGACAAAAAACACCATTTTCTTAGAAACAAGTGGCTTCTTCTTAACACCTTTTGGGTTAAAGCTTTTTTCCATTTAGAATCTCTATAATTTAAAAAAATTTACACTTATTATATTAGTTTGTTTTACATACATATACACTAGCGACCTGAATATGGAGGAATAGTTATGCCAAGAACCTTAATCGCAAATTTCTTATTCTCCAGCCCAAATTGAACCTTTCCTTTTCCCGTTATAAGGGCGACAATTGTAAGGAGAGGTAACACAACAGGAAGTAGTATAAAAAGAATACATAAAGATAACAACGTTATTGGCAGAATTATGGAAATCAAAGGAAAAGCAATCAGCACAACAATCGTTATCACTGACAGACCGAACACGATAACAGGCGGTAGAAGAAAAATTGAAAATATGGCCGTCATAAACTTCTTAAAACGGCTCTCAATCCTATTACCAAAAATGAAAACTCCGGAGGATGAAACGTCTTCTACGGCAATGGCGTTCCCTGTTTCGCCTCCAACTCTTTCTTCTTTTTTCTCAGAGGGAGCCTCTTCAGTAGCAACGCTAACCGTTTTTTCCTCTTCTGTAGACGGAACTTTCTCGGCTGTCGTACTAACCTTTTCTTCTTCTTTTGCGGAGGAGGCTTTTTCGGTTTCCACGCTAACCGCTTGTTCTTCCTCCGAAGAGTCCTCCTCTACGGTTACGGCATCAACCGTTTCTTCCACTGCTTCAGCCACCTTTTGTTTCTTTTTCCTCTTCCACATTGATGATAATCTTATATATATTTAAGCAAGTATCTTATCTTGACATTAGGAATCTTAACCGATATTATCTACTTGACCGGCAAAGAATTAGGCAGAATTTAGCTGTTAATTCTATGTAAAAAAAACTTAAAGTCAAGCGAAATTTACAAGTTATGAAAACACAATATTACCCGACATTCAGCGAATTCAAAGAACTCTCAAAGAAAGGGAATGTTGTGCCTGTATACCGTCAACTTTTTGCAGATACCCTCACTCCTGTGTCTGCATTTCAGAAGGTTTCAGACACGGATTACGCATTTCTTCTGGAAAGCGCAGATGGCGGCGAAAAAATAGCAAAATATTCAACTATAGGCAGTAATCCCTTTGCAGGGTTCAAATGCAAAGGTTCTAACGTAGAAATCTTTAACAAAGAAGGGATTACGCATATAGAGACCACAGATCCATTCAAAGTACTGGAACAACAGATTAGCAAATTCTCTCCCGTACGCGTAAATGGCTTACCAGACTTTTTTGGCGGGGCTGTTGGATACACATCCTATGATTCTGTGCGCTATGTCGAAACGCTGCCGGATTCAACAGTCGACGACTTGAATCTGCCGGATATGTACTTTATGTTCTATGATGAAACGATTGTATTTGATCACTTAAACAAAACGATAAAAGTAGTTTGCGCGGCCCATATAGACGAAAGAGATATTCAAGATATCTATGAAGATACTGTTAATAAGATCGATAATGTTACTAATAAGCTCCGCACCCCCGTAATGACATTAAGTGATGATATTACCGAAAAAGGGGAGCTAAGCCTGAAGTTCTCGTCAAATTTTAAGAAATCTGATTTTCTACAGGCTGTCGAAACATGTAAAGAATATATTCGTGCCGGAGACATAATACAGGCGGTTCTTTCACAACGCCTGCAAACAGAGATAAATGCGAAACCTATTAATATTTACCGCACATTAAGGGTAATCAACCCCTCTCCATATATGTTCTATATAAAAATGAAGGATTTGGAGTTGATAGGCTCCTCTCCCGAAGTTATGGTAAAAGTGGATGACGGAAACATTAACGTAAGGCCAATAGCAGGAACGAGAAAACGCGGGAGCACAACGGAAGAAGATGAACTGTTAGCTAAAGAATTATTATCCGACCCTAAAGAACTTGCCGAACATATCATGCTCCTTGATTTAGGGAGAAACGATGTTGGAAGTGTTTCTCAATACGACAGCGTCTCGATAGACGAAAAAATGGTAATAGAAAAATACTCGCACGTAATGCATATTACATCCAGCGTCAGCGGAAAATTAAGGGGCGACAAAAATGCCTTTGACGGTTTAAGGGCATGTCTGCCTGCAGGCACCTTATCAGGAGCCCCAAAAGTAAGAGCGATGCAGATAATAGATGAATTAGAGCAAACACGACGCGGACCTTATGGTGGCGCAGTAGGCTATATTAACTTTTCCGGAGATATAAATACATGTATTACCATAAGGACCATTGTCTTGAAAAATGGCAAAGATGCATATATACAAGCCGGTGCAGGTATCGTCGCAGACTCTATCCCCGAGATGGAATATCAGGAAACGCTTAACAAAGCAAAGGGATTATTAAGGGCCATCGAGGTAGCCGAGAGGATTTGAAAACTCTCATAACAATTGACAAGAAGGCAGGTAGAAATGATAGCAAGATCTGCAAATCCGGGTCTAAACAAAAAAACTTTTTCTCAAGTTAGAGACTTTACACAAAGAGACAACTTGATGACGCTTCAAGGGACGGTTAACAAGACAGGAATAATGCTGTTTCTGGCCTTGGTATCAGCAATGTGGGTATGGCGTCAGTTTTTTGTCTTCGAATCGCCCCAAATATCACTGTATTTATGGGGCGGGGCCATTGGAGGCTTCATCGCCGCAATGGTGGCTATCTTCAAACCAACGACTGCACCGATAGTGGCACCAATTTATGCTTTACTGGAAGGACTGTTTTTAGGCGGAATCTCCTCTATTATGGAAGCACGTTTCCCCGGAATAGTAATCCAGGCCGTAGGCCTCACTTTTGGAACCTTGTTCGCCCTTTTGTTTGCTTATAAATCAGGATTAATCAAGGCTACTGAAAATTTTAAGCTCGGGGTAACCGCTGCAACAGGTGGAATCTTCATGATGTACATGGTGAGCTTTATCCTTGGTTTTTTTGGCATGAACGTCCCATTTATTCATGGTAATGGTATTATGGGAATTGGTATTAGTGGTTTTATTGTTGTCATTGCCGCCCTTAATCTGGTTCTTGATTTTGACTTTATTGAACATGGAGTGGAACAGGGAGCTCCCAAATTTATGGAATGGAGAGCAGCACTGGGCCTTATGATCACGCTTGTCTGGCTCTATATTGAAATTCTCCATCTACTCTCCAAGCTGAGGAGCCGATAATTGAATTGGATGGTGCGGCAAAGCCGTTCGGTACAGGTGGGCACAATAAAGAAAGGAAATGATTAGTGTTAATTGCACGGTTTTTACAACTTTTAGGTATGCTCCTATTAATAGAAGGTCTTTATCTTGGTATCGTTAAGCACTCTATGAACCTGGAAATTTTGTGCGTTGGGCTGGGCATCGGATCCTTCTATGCAGGAAGATGGCTACAGGGAAGGGGCAGTTAAGACATTCTTCGACTATGCCAGTCTGTTAGATGAAAGAGACGTCACACTAAGCAAAGTCGAAGTGTTATCAACACACACCATCGTTGCAGCAAAGCCTGCCCGCCGATTTGTTGGGTGGGCCCATTAAGCAAGAAATTAAAGAATAAAAGATTTGTTTTTTACCATCACTTTAGCTCACTTCAAACTTTAGTCACTTTTAACTTTTTATTTACAGCTATGCATGAAGAAACAACCAAAGAACAAGTAGAGTCCTGGGACAAACAGTATCTGTGGCATCCATTTACGCAGATGAAAGATTTTGTCAAAGAAGAGCCATTAATTATAGTAGATGGCAGGGGCATTATGCTAAGAGACATTAATGGCAATGAGTATATAGATGGTGTTTCTTCGATGTGGTGCAATATCCATGGCCATAGACGGAAAGAGATTGACAATGCAATAAAAGACCAACTTGATAAAGTTGCTCATACAACCCTGCTGGGCATGTCAAATATACCTTCAGCCAAATTGGCAAAACGCCTGGTTGAGATAACACCGGAAGGCCTGAACAAAATATTTTATTCTGATAATGGTTCCAATGCGATTGAAGTGGCCATAAAAATGGCATTTCAATATTGGCAATATAAAGGCAACAAAAAGAAAACCAGTTACGTTACGTTACAATACGGATATCATGGCGATTCTCTGGGTGCAGTAGGTGTGAGTGGGGTAGAAGTTTTCCATGCTGTTTTCAAACCTCTTCTACTTAAGGCGTTCACCACACCATCTCCTTATTGCTACAGATGCCCATACGGCAAAGACAAAGCATCTTGCTCGCTTGAATGCTTGAGCAAGCTGGAAGAAATACTATCGAAAAATTCTGAGTCAATAGCTGCCATGGTTATGGAACCACTTGTGCAAGGTGCGGGAGGAATAATTGTCCACCCTGAAGGCTATCTGTCCGGCGTAAAAGATTTATGTGAAAAATATAATATCCTTCTTATTGCAGACGAGGTATTGGTCGGTTTTGGCCGCACAGGAAAAATGTTTGCGTGTGCACACGAAAATGTAACACCTGATATATTGACTGTCTCCAAAGGTTTAAATGGAGGCTATATGCCTTTGGCAGCGACTCTGACTACAGACGAAATTTATAATACCTTTCTCGGCAAACACAGTGAACAGAAGACTTTTTTCCATGGCCATACATACACCGGCAACCCGTTAGCGTGTTCAGCAGCCCTTGCAAATATCGATATATTTGAAAAGGAAAATGTCATAGAGGGCCTTGTTCCAAAGATCACGGTTTTGCAGGAGAGACTCGAACAGTTCAAGGAGTTGAAGGCAGTAGGAGACGTACGGCAATGTGGACTCATTGCCGGTATAGAACTGGTTAAAGACAGGGAGACAAAGGAGCCTTATTCATGGGAAGAAAAGGTTGGGATGAGAGTCTGCCTTGAAGCAAGACAACGCGGTCTGATTACCAGGCCGCTGGACAATGTCCTGGTGGTAATGCCTCCCTTGTGCATAACTATTTCGCAATTAAATAAGATGATGGACATCTTATATGAATCGCTGGAAGTTGTCACTGAAACAAGTTAAAACTCTTATGCATTTATTCAAAGCCATATTCGGGCAATCTAAAAAGAAAACAGATAATCCCACGTCTTCTCATGGAAGATTTAACAGGATAATGATATACACATGTATCGCATTCTTTGTAATAGCGGTGGTATTTGTCAGTTTCACATACAATGGGAAATGGCAAGCCGGACTTATTGAGGTCGGCAGTGCGACCTTTTTATTTGTCATTTTTCTGCATATTCTGAAAATCATAATACCGCAATCTTCCGGTAAAATCATTACTACGCTCTCTATCCTAATAGCGGCCATGTTGATCTACGCAAACCTCAGTTTGCAAAGAAACAAAAACAAGGAATACTCCTTCAATGAACTTCTTGTAGGTGATTTACTGGTAAAAAAACTCGTTGGCAAGCATGAAGAACTACCGGATGAACAGCTGGCAAAAAGGCTTAAAAATGTAATTCCCGGTAGCGTTACCCAGACAAAAACGGAGAAAGATACCATTGAATCTACATTTGAAAAACCGGAGAAGGATTTAATGGGTGAGCCGGTTACTTTACCAACAGACAAACTCAGCACTGTATCTATACCGATACATAAAGCAAAAAAACACTCTTTTTACGTTCCGGAAGAGGCTATCAACTATAAATTAGAGGTTGCAGATAAAGAAGGTTTAAGGTTAAGCAGAGCCAGAATTGCTACGGCTGGTTTTGCTGTTCAGCCGTACAAACCGGATGAACAGGTTTCAGGCATGCATACACCTGCGCCTTTGTACCTTCCGCCAGAAAAGAAAATCGACTATAGCTCGCTCCAACGCGCTATTTACAGTAAACCCGAACAGCCCTCTGCAACATCAGAATCGGAAATGCAGCCGGCTCTATCAGAGGAACATATTGAGGACAAAACCGGCAAGCAAGTTGAAGAGAAGTTGCAAACACAGAAACCCACAGGAGAATAACTATGCGTAAGTTAGCAAACATTTTGTTTTTCACAATAATTACCGTTTTGATTGTAAATCACATTAATTTTGTATCAGCTACCGAAGATACAAAAAACGATCTAGGCAAATCAATTGATGAATTGAAAAAGGTGTTGGAACATGAGCCATCGAATGTTGACGTGCATTATTATCTCGGGCTGGCTTACTATGATAATGGGATGGTGTCTGAAGCGATAGATGAGCTTAACAAAACCCTGGTTCTTGACCAGAACTATGTTAATGCATATTTTAATCTGGGCACTATCTACACCAGTCAGGGAGATATCGATAGCGCAATTGAGATATTCAAAAAACTATTACAGGCAGACGCAACCAATGCAAGTGCAGAATATAATCTGGGTTTTCTTTATAACGAAAAAGGGTTAGTAGACGACGCAATTGCCGCTTATAAAAAGGCAATTCAAATTAAACCGGATTATCATCAATCTTTAAATAATCTGGGAATTATCTATTTTAAAAAGGGATTATTGGATAATGCCGTCGCAATCTATACAAAAGCCATTGAGGTGAATGCGGACTACGCCGAAGCATATTACAACCTTGGAGCGGTCTATCTTGAACAGGACCAGCTTGATAATGCTATTTCTCAACTTGAAAAATCCACGTCCCTTGCACCTGACTTCGCTGGGGCATACTACAACCTGGGAATTGCATATCGGAAAAAAGGGATGCCGGACGAAGCGATATCCGCTTTGAACAGAGCATTGGAAATAAATCCCGAAGATCTCAAGTCGTTAAACATTCTGGCAATAACCCTCCATGAAAAAGGAAAATTTGAAGACGCCATATTCGAATACGAAAAAATAGCAGCCATCACCCCGAAGGATGCTAACGTACGTTACAACCTGGGCGTTGCTTATTATAAGGCAGGAATGAGGAAAGAAGCGATATCTGAGTTGCAGAAAGCGTTGAAGCTGGCGCCAGATCACACAAAAGCCCATTATAATCTGGGTGTAATCTATATGAAAAAAAACAAACTCAGCAAATCTATAGAAGAGTTTAAAAAGACATTAAAAATAGAACCCGGTCATGCAGATGCCTACGTTAATCTTGGAGTTGTTTATTACCGGCAAGGATTACCGGAAGAGGCGATTACCGCCTACAACAGAGCGCTGGAAATCAAACCGGATTACGCTGAAGCGTATTACAATTCAAGTTTTGCTTATCTAAAAAAGGGGCTGATTGACGATGCCATAAATATGCTTAAAAAAGGTATTGAGCTTAACCCCGACAGAGGCCTTCTCTACTTTCTTCTTGGAAATGCCTATAGCGATAAGGGCTTATTAGACGAATCTATTATCGCATGGGAAAGCGCTATAGAGAGAGATCAGAATCACTATAAAGCATACAATAATCTTGGTTTTGCATATTATTCAAAAGGTCTGGCGGATAGGGCAATAACCTCTCTTAAAAAAGCAATAAAAATCAAAGAGAATTATGCGGAGGCCCATTATCATTTGGGCTCGATTTATATTGAAAAAGAGATGCTGAAGGAAGCCGTCTCAGAGCTGACCCGAACAATTGAACTTAAACCGAATCATACGAAAGCTCACTATAATTTAGGCCTCATATATCGCCATTTGGGTGACATGGACAATGCCATCGCCAAATGGAAGATGGCTGTCAAGCTGGATCCCACATACGCAAAAGCGTATAACAACCTGGGAGTTGCATATGATTTTATAAATAAGATCGATGAAGCCATTTATCAGTACAAACATGCGATTGAGATGAAATCTGATTATGGTGAAGCCCATTATAATCTTGGCATAGCTTACGCGAAGAAAGGCGATATGGAAAATGCTATCTACAAACTGAGGAAGGCGATAGAAATAAACCCGGACAACCCGGATGCCCATTTTGCACTTGGCATAATCTATCGGGCGAAGTGGAAAATAAAAGAATCGGAAAGAGAAATTTCAGTCTACAACCGTCTAAAATCAGGAACAAATTAATCTTAAGATAAAGCCCTACACATCATCTTCCATGGGCACTTTCACCTCATTGATGAAAAAAGTGGTACCGCTCTTTTTCTGTTTCCGGTCCTCCAACTTTGCAAAAGCTTCATCTTTTTGAGAGTAGGGAAAGCTGGCAATCTCCTTATAGCTGGCATCGAAAACCTTCCAGACGACTTTTTCCCGCTTTATAACAGATTTGGCGACTTTCTTCTTGGTTGTTGTTGCTTTTTTCGCCTTCTTTTCAGCTTTCTGCTCTTCACCGGCAGCAGCCTCTTCCGCCATCTGCTGAAGTCTCTCTTTGCTAGTCACTCTTTTAGCCATAAGTTGTTCTCTCTTTCGTAATGGTAAACCTTCATAACTTAAACGATAATAGGGCATTATACACGAAACTGTCAAAACAGCAACAATAAACACAGTTTTAACACTAAATGATGAAACTCAACGCTTCATCTACCACTTTAGCAGATGCACCGGGAGATCCGACTAAGGATATTATTTCTTTAAGTATGGCAATACATGCCTCTCTTTTTTCTTTATTTAATAAGAGCTCAGTTGATTGAGAAGCCAGCCATTTATAGTCATCCCTGTACATGAGTTTCTCCGGAACAGCTGTTTTTTCTGCAATCATATTGGACCTGATAGATATAAGGTGTATTCATATGTGGTTTGACAGACAATATGAAAAATACAAGCTGTAATCTTCTTGACTAATTGATTCATAAGGGCATACTTGTTTGATAGTTAATGGATAGAAGAGAAGCAGCAGAAGTTTTTTGATGATTTTTGCTTTTTACCTACTTTTATCATCTTTATATCAAAAAATTAGTCTATGAAAATTTACCTCATATACATCCGGGACGAGGACTATTACAATATTCTTCCTGAAAAACTCAGGAGATCGGGTAACAGCGACCGTATTGAGGTGATGGCTTTCCCGCCACTTGGCATTCAGACATTGGCACCGGTAATCCGCAACCACGGACACGAGGTTACCATGTTCGATACCTGCCATCCACAGATGAAAGAAGAGCATATCGAGCTGGCCGTGAAAGATGAAAAGCCTGATATAATTATCCTTTCATTTCTTTCAACTACTGCGTACCTCCTTATGAAGAGTATGGCGCAAAGGCTGAAGAAGGCGGCACCAAAAACACCCATTATTGTCGGAGGAGCTTTTGCAACAGTGAATGCTGTTAAGATCCTGAACGATGCGCCATACATTGATTGCGTTGGTAGGGGGGAAGGTGAAGAGCTGATTCCTGAGTACCTCGACAACCTGGATAATTTGAAAATAGTCGGCGGTCTTACCTGGCGATCCAATGATGAAGTAGTCCATAACCCTGACCGCCCCCTGATCAGGGACCTTGACCAGTTTCCTTATCCTGATCGTAAAAGCTTACCGATCGAATACATCGAATCGATGCCAATGGATGCGCCAGCTGTCCTTTCTCTCGATCGTTTTTGTACCATGCAAACCACACGTGGCTGCCCTTTCCAATGTATTTATTGCGATATTCCATCCCTCGCAAGGGGCAAGTGGAGAAGCCGCTCACCGGAGCACGTTCTGGGAGAAATGCAGCAGTTGAATGATGACGGCTACAGATCAATCTACCTGACCGACGACCATTTCCTGATGCAACGTAAACGCATAGAGGCTGTTTGTAACGGTATCATTGACAAAAAACTGGAGTTTCATTGGGGGTGCGAGGGCAGAGTTGATTCGCTTGCTGTTGAGGAATTACCATTGATGGTAAAAGCTAACTGTACTTTTCTTGCCTTCGGTGTTGAAGCCGGAACACAGAAAGTACTCAACCGCCTGAAAAAGGGCCAGACTATTGAACAGATAGAACATGCCGTAAAACAGGCCAAAAAAGACGGAATTGAAACGGCGCATGGTTTTTTCCTGATCGGATCGCCAGATGAAACCACTAAAGACATTCTGGAGAGTTTTCGATTTGCCGTCCGGCTTAAACTCGACACATTTAGCTTTAGTCGATTATGTGTTTACCGTGGGACTCCTCTATGGCAGGAATATGTAGAAAGGGGTATTATCGATGACGAGCGAGATTGGCATAAGTGGTTTAAATGTTCAGACATCGATCCAACAATTCTTCCGAGCGAAGTAGTCCACCAGGCAAGAAAAAAGGGGTATATGTTGTTGTTTGGTTACCTGCTACTCCTTCGTCCCGTTGCCACATTCAGGCTCCTTCGCAAGTTCAGTCGGTATATGACGACATCAGATATTTGCACATTGTTATGGGGTCCGTTTAGTAAAAAGGCCAAAACCAGAAAACCAGAACTTCCTGAA
>JABGRF010000240.1:2240-4994 GCA_018648405.1 Candidatus Scalindua sp. | reverse complement strand
GACGTTATCAAAAGGCGACTTTTTTAAATTCCAATATTCGTAATACATAATTTTTTCCCTCATTAAAAAAATGTTCTTACTTTTCAATACTTTCGGTTAGATAATCAAGGACGTCCTGAAATGAGAAACGCCGGAGTCTTCCGAGTTTATAACTTTTAAGTCTCTTCTCTTTCACAAGCTTCATCAGGAAGCTGGCACTGATCTGCAGCATCGCGCATGTCTCTTTCGTCGTAAGCAGTTTCATGCTGTCAGCATCACCAAAACTGAAGTTAAGAAAGGTTTGACCATCTGCCTTCTTCATGTTCAAAACAAAGCTTTTTGTTTCGTGGTCGTCAATGGACTTTAAATACTCATTTGACTGCATCAACTCAGATTGTTCAGATGTAAGATTCAGAGAGAGCTTAGCGCTCTCCTCGTCAGTCGGGCTTGTAAACTCATAATCCGCCCCATCATAAACATCACGATTCTTTACCGGCATGAAAGCCCTGTCATGCCTCTGTCCGTTAGAGATACTACTTCTCCTTTTTACAATGCATATCTTTTCCATAAATCACCTGACCAATAAATTTCAATAAAATAAAGAACTATGCCGCTTAATATAATCCGGATTCCCAATACAAAATTTGAACTTCCATGTTCAAATCGATGTTTAATTACATCATCTCAGTATCACAAAAACAGTACCAATCGCGGAGACAAAACAGATTCATTTATAACTCCCTTCTCAATTAACATTTACACGAACAGACAATGGAGAGGTGATAATTTGAAGCAAGCTGAGGTTGTACCATTATGAAGCAGAGGCGGTACGTACGTATGTTCCATCCCGAAACAGATACCGGTAATTCACGGGTCACAAAAGAGAGACTACCCACTCACTATACAATATTTTGCCTGTCATAATCATTGCTGGAGGAAAGCCTTAGCAAGAGGTGACTCTGGCTTACTCATGCGATCAAAATCTTTGGCTTTAAAGTTGCGACATAAAATGACATTCTCATAACGAAAAGACATTTTCATAATGAGGAAACGCAATCCAGGAACAGGGACGTTCCGGGTTGCAATAACGTTTCAGACAGTTCTTATTAACCTGTAAATGGCAAACCATTCGAAAGGGTGGGACGCAAAACCGTTGGCCTAAGTCCTCTTAATAAAAAGGATACGGCGGCAATGCTGCCAGGCATATGCAGAATCTCCGATACTGCGTTTTGCGTGGTAAATTCAGCAAAGGAGAAATTGCAATATGAACTTTAACTTTATCAGCCCAAAACGCAGGACCTGGCTATCTAAACTCAGCCACCCTGTCGCACGCACTGTTTCAAGTGTTGCTGTAGTACTGTCATTAACACTGACGGGATCACTTGCCTGGGGACAGCTGGCAACGGAAGACATGGACACACATACTCCGGAGCAATTAGTCTACAAACTTTTGGGCAGCGGCATTACCGTCTCAAACATCTCCTATTCAGGAGCATCTCGATCTGCGGGTACGTTTAACGGTGGAACAGGAATCATCGGCTTTGAAGAAGGGATAGTTCTCAGCAGTGGCGACATAGTCAATGCCGTCGGACCTAACAAATCTGATTTTATCACTACCGATAATCAGCTTATGGGTGACAGCGAACTGGACACATTGATAGATGGCTATAAGACATACGACGCTACAATCCTGGAGTTTGATTTTGTTGCTCAAAGCAGCGACGTGATCTCCTTTCAGTACGTGTTCTCGTCAGACGAATATAACGAATACACCAATACAGCATTTAACGACGTATTCGGATTCTTTCTCAATGGTGCCAACGTAGCACTACTGCCGAGTTCGGATGTCGCAGTCTCAATAAACAATGTTAACGGCGGTAACCCGTATGGTACATCCGCAAGCAACTCTAAATACTACATTAATAACGACCTCAACGACGGCGGCGGATCTATTAACACTGAAATGGACGGACTAACTGTTGTCTTTTCAGTAGATGCACACGTAGTCCCTGGAGAGACTAACCATATAAAACTCGCAATCGCAGACGCGGGTGACTGGATCCTGGACTCAAACGTCTTCCTTAAGGCTGACAGCTTCGTAAACGAACAGCCGGACACTGATAGCGATGGCGTCCCTGATTCAGAAGACAACTGCGTAATGGTCTATAACCCTGAGCAGAAAGATAGCGATGGCAATGGTACAGGCGATGTATGCGAAGTAATAAATCCGGAAAAACCTGAGCTAAGTTTTTCCAAGATAACAGGTGGTGGAACAGTAGCTGCTGCAGACGGTGGCAAACCGCATCATCACAGTTTTGGATTTAATATCAGGGAAGTAACGGACGGGCTCGAAGTAAAGCTCGAATACAACAGCAACCACACAGGTAAGGCAAGCTCTAAAAAGGGAGAAGCAAGCCCTCTTCAGATTAAGATCAGAGGCCTGGCCAGTAATGTGGTTCCGGTTGAGACATATGCCGGGGTTGGTGTTGAGTTCGATGCGATCTGTACAGTTCGCACTTTGAATCCTGACAACGAACGTAAAAAACAGATGTGTCATGTACGTATTGTTGATAACGGCGAACCCGGTACCGGCAATATCAAGAAAGGTACACCTGCTGATGAATTTGCGATTACGATTACTGAGATGGATGACAGTTCTAACGTAATACACTCATCAGGTAATGACGCCTCACTTACACGAGGTAACATCAAGTCGCACAAGTAGTAGATTACTGTTTATGCCGGGCCGTTCTGCAGAGACGGCCCGGTGTAGAC
>JABGRF010000240.1:0-2140 GCA_018648405.1 Candidatus Scalindua sp. | reverse complement strand
GCGCTTTCCAGTCCGGGGAGCGAGAGAAATGTCTTTTATCTATTTTTCTAGCCTCTTACTGTATTTTCCGTTTTTTTATCTGAATTTTTGTGTTCTTCGCGTTCTTAGCGTCTTCGCGGTGAATAGCATTTCCTATTGCAAAACAACCTCCCTCTTTTATAATAATTCTGTTCAGAGCAACCCACACAATGATGAGTAAAATGAAAGATAGTGATAAGACAAAAGAGCAGCTTATAAGTGAGCTTGAAGAGTCGCGCCGACGGATTGCAGAGTTGGAGGCTCTGAAAAGTGAAGAGCAGATGCAATCCATTCTTGATAACACCACGGCTGTTATCTATCTCAAAGATACTCACGGTAAATACATCCTCACAAATCGTCAGTATAATAACCTGTTTCATACCACCAGCGAGAAGATGGCAGGCAAGACCGATTATGATATCTTTCCCAAAGAGATGGCTGAAGCGTTTCAGGCTAATGACCAGAAGGTGCTCAAAACCCGGGCTCCGCTTGAAATAGAGGAAGTTGCTCTTCACGACGATGGACCGCACACATACATCTCTATAAAATTCCCTCTCTATGATTCGAAGGGAGTTATTTGTGGAATATGTGGAATTTCAACGGACATCAACGAGAGGAAGAAGGCGGAGGAGAGATTACAGGAGCAGAAAGAGGCTTTAGAGAAAAAGAACATAGCCCTTAATGAGATCCTTGGACAGATCGAGATAGAAAAGAAACAGATAAAAGACAATGTAGTCACCAATGCAGAAAACCTGCTGCTACCTATTATTCAAAAACTCAGACTAACCGGGGAATCAAGCAAGTATGTACAACTACTGCAAAAAAACCTGCAGGAAATAACATCCTCTTATGGCACAAGGCTTACTGAAAAGGGAGCCAGATTAACTTCCAGAGAAGTTGAGGTTTGCGATATGATAAAGAATGGACTCTCAAGCAAAGAGGTCGCCTCTCTTCTAAAGATCTCACTCCGAACAGTAGAAACGCACCGTATCAAAATCAGGAATAAACTGGGCATCGTTAAAAAAGACCTTAACCTGGCCTCCTATCTGAAAACACTTTAACCGAATTCACTACGTACAACTCATACGTATATCATACGCACTCATGCCATGTTGACTCTTCTGTAATATAAGATAATATAACAACTTGTGATTTCATAATCGACCGATGCAAGACAGTTATTTACTACTATTTTGAACATCTAAGTCAAAGTTCATACTGAACAGATCACAAAAACACTTTAACTATAAAAATGATTGAATGGGAAGAAAAATATAGTGTAGGCATAACATCAATTGACGAACAGCACAAAAAAATCATTGGTATTATAAATAGAGTTATTGCTGCAAAGGAGTTCGATGATAATACGGAAGATATTGCTGAGATACTAAATGAGATGGCTGTATATTCACAAGATCATTTTAAAACCGAAGAGACACACATGATAAAATTCAAATATCCTGAGTATCAATACCATAAAGAAGAACACAACGATTTCGCCCTTAGAACACTTGCATATCAGAGCAGAGTAATTACCGGCGACAACTGTGTTGCAAATGCAGTACTTGAATACCTGAAGTCGTGGCTGGTCAACCACATCCAAAAGGCTGATAAGAAATACAGTGACTGCTTCAAGAAGAATGAACTGAAATAAAATCACTAGAGGGTTTAAATCATAAAAAACCTCCTTATGCTTATATAAATAAACCAGGGCCAACATTGAGTAATAAAAAAGTTATACTTATAGAAAACAACCCGGACCATGCGGAGTTGATCGCAGAATCACTTGGAGAGGGAGATGCTGGAGATAACATCATCCTGATAAAAGATGGCATGGAGGCGATCGACTTTTTTGAGAACGCTGGTACTGAGGAGAAGGTAGAAGAGAGAATCAGACTGATTATAATCGACCTCAAGATAGAAAAAGTAGAAGGAATGGAGATCCTTAAGTCTATAAAGAAGAATTCAAGATACAACAAAATACCCGCGATCATATTTTCAACAGCCTCTGACAAAGAGACGATTGACGAAGCGTACAAGAACGGAGCCAACGGCTACTTCGTCAAACCTATTGAGCAGAAAGACTTTATTACAAAGATGGAAATCCTGAAAAAATACTGCT
>JABGRF010000338.1 GCA_018648405.1 Candidatus Scalindua sp. | reverse complement strand
TCCTGACAGGATGCGGAAACCACCTCGGATCCCCTATCATAATATCCAGAAGAAACGCTATACCAATTTGTAAAGGCAAATAATCATTCATAATATTTAGTAAAAGAAATTCTCTCGCAAAGGCGCGAAGAGCGCAAAGGGTGAAAAAATTTAGACAGGATTAACAGGATAAATACCGATCTAGCTTTTAATTTTAAAATTGTAACATCAAGCCTCTTGCTTCTAACTTCCTGTTTCTTTAATCAGTTGCTATCTGTGTAAATCGGTGTCCTATTATCTTTTCTCTGTGCTCTTCTTGTCCTCGGCGCTTTTTGTCCGGGGAGTGCCTCTGTGTGAAAATAGCTTTTGTCTTTCGTTTTTTATCTAAAGTTCTTTCTTTGCGCCTTTTGCGCCTTAGCGAGATCTAGTCTTTAAATGGTCAATTTTTTCGTAAATTAAGTCTATATCTATATGCTCCCGGAACCAATCAGCGAGTTTGTCATATTCTGCTTCTTTATCTACCGTATTAAGCTCTTCAGCCAGCATTGGAGGAAGTCCTTTGCTTTCTCTCAGTCGGTTAATAAGTTCCAGTCTGAACTCGTCGTTGTCGAATATTCCGTGCAGGTACGATCCTATTACATTTCCGTCACTTGAGACTGCCCCGTCGTCCATGGAGACCTCTTTGTCTGATCTCTCCAGGATCTTCAGGAATGGTGCGGTTCCGTTGAGTAGTTCGGTCTCACCCATGTGAATCTCATAACCGGTTATTTCGTTATCGGTATTTAAACCCTTAAAGATATCCGTGCCTCTATCATGTAGCGTTGCCTTTACCTGATGTGTACTCTTCTCTAATCTAAACAGAGTCCTTACGTCGATGAGTCCAAGACCATCTGTCTCCAGTGTTTTAGATTCTGCGTTTTCAGGATCACGGATCACACTGCCAAGCATCTGGTAACCTCCGCAGATACCAATAATCATAGTACCGCTTTTTGCAACTTTTATAACGGCATTAGCAATACCGTTCTCTTTAATAGATTCCAGATCGCCGATTGTGTTCTTGGTGCCCGGCAGTATAATCAGATCAGGATTCCCAATCGATCGTGCGTCCTCAACAAACCTTACGTTGAGACTCTTCTCCTTTATAAGGATGTCAAAATCGGTAAAGTTTGAGATTCTTGGCAATCTAATAATAACAACATCAATCAGGCTTTCTTGCTTCTCGCCTCTTGCATCTTGTTTCTTATTCTTCCTGTCCAGGCTTACAGAGTCTTCATCATCAACCTCAATATTTGTGTAATATGGCAGTACTCCCAGAACAGGTTTATTGATTCTCTCCTCCAGCATTTGTATACCGGGTTCCAATATCCCCATATCGCCTCTGAACTTGTTAATGATTACTCCCATTACTCTATCTCTTTCGTCACTGTCCAGCAGCTCAAGTGTGCCCACTATCCATGCAAACGACCCCCCTCTCTCTATATCTGTAACGAGAATTACCGGAGCATCTGCAATCTCTGCCATCTTCATGTTAACGATATCATCATCTTTGATATTGATCTCAGCCGGACTTCCGGCACCTTCGATGACGATTACGTCGTATTCATTACTCAGTGATTCATACGCCTCTTTTGCAATCTCAAGCATCGAATCCTTATTCTTATAATACTCATTGGCGGTCATATGCCTGAGCGGTCTTCCCATCGTTATGATCTGAGAGCCGTTATTACCTGAAGGTTTCAGGAGGATCGGATTCATCTCGGCTATAGGTAGGATACCAGCTGCTTCCGCCTGCGCAACCTGTGCCCTGCCCATCTCTCTACCATCTGCTGTCACGTAAGAGTTATTGGACATGTTCTGCGACTTGAAAGGTGCAACCTTCAACCCCTCCTGACGGAATATGCGGCATAAAGCACACACCAGTATGCTCTTACCAACATCCGACCCCGTCCCCTGTACCATGATGGCCTTTGCCATAAATAAGAAAACTCCAATAATAAGTTAAAAGAAACAACAGATTCCGCTAAGGAATGCAGGAAACTCAGGAAAAAACATACATAACAAAGCCTTGGATTTTAAACCTTCCTGTAATTCTTGCTTTCCTAAGATGTTCTATTTATTTTAGTTTTTCTTTGCGCTCTTCGCGCCTTTGCGAGAGATAATTAAAGCTTTACATGATATCAAAAAAGAGGTGTAAAGAGAAGGATTTAAGACATTGGGGATTGGATACTTACTATTGAAGGTTGACGATTTGCCAATAATAAATCATTTATCAAGTGGCAAGATGTAACCCTCATTTTTCCGTATCAAATTTATATTCCAATCACCTCCTTTGCATTGCCAGTTGCAATTCGTAGGCAGACAAAATTGTGTATTTAGTCCGAAAACAATAGAAAATGCGCTAAAATTGCGCGGTTTTCTAATGTTTTTATGCTTTTTTTCGCACTTTATTCGTTTTTCCTTCAAATATTGATAGGGCAGAACTGTGTCAACACGCGCAAGCCTCTATATCTTTGTAGCTTATGACTTGTCAGCGATATTGGTATAACAGGGAATAATATTTGCTTATGCTAAGAAGTCGATAATTTATGAAATTATTCGGTATTTGGAACCTTTTATCTAACAAAGGAGTATTTTATATGAGAAAAATAACTTTTACTTTTTTTCTGTGTATGCTGTTTTCAGTAATAGCAATTAAACAGATATATGCTCAGACGAGTCCGATCACTAGTAGCTGGGATGGAGATTCGGTTTCCGGCACGACCGCACTGGATATCACAGGAACGAATGATGGGACGATGTTAAACGGGGTGACTATTGTGCCGGGGCCAGATGGTGCGGGCGACGATGCATTCGGTTTCAGTGGTAATAACTACATTGACATTCCGAGTGATCCATCGCTGAACGTTGGCACAAGTGACTTCAGTATAGATTTGTGGGTAAGGCAGACAGGAATAGATTATGCTAATCAGCAAATTAATACTATGATTGATAAACGTAACCCCACCAATGGATGGAAGGGGTACGTAATCTACTCGCAAGGTGGATACCCATCATTACAGTTAAATAGTGGTGGAGTTGGGAATGGAGAGTATACGAATTTTAGCTCGTCAACGTATATTAATGACGGACTATGGCACCATATCATATTTACCGTAAATAGGGCTGATCCGGCAGGTGGTATTTTTTATATTGACGGTGTCGAGGATTCCGCCCGTTTTGATCCAACAACATACAGCGGGTCAATTGATAATGCAGGCACATTTAGAATTGGTGGGCGTAATGATTCCAGAGCCAATTGGATGGGCGATCTGGACCGTATAAATCAATATAACCGGGTGATAACGCCTGAAGAGATTCAAGTCGTAGCAGATGGAGGTTCGTTGGGAGACGCTGATGCCGTAGTCATTACATTTGGAGACAGCCCGCATACCTCACCGATACCTGTTTTCAGCTATAACGAAAGTGGATTTACTATGACTACAACAGGTGATTCTTTTAATTATTATACTACCTACGATACATCAAATTGGGGTTACTCCAATACAAATTTTGAAGACAGCTTTATAGAAACATGGAATAGTAATGTGTTATTCACGTTTACAAACGATCAAAACAATTTGTTCGATTTTACTGGAATTGATATTGGGCATGTGTTTGCCGGTTCCGTAGGTACAGGGACGTGGGTAATTAAAGGTTTTCAGGGTACTACAGAAGTTGCTTCGATGAGTGTACTCACGTCATCAAGTGATCCAATAGACTTTAGTGGTTTTACATCTCTAACATCTTTAACTATACAAAAAGAGAGTGGATTGTATCCATCTTTTGATAATATAGGGTTCGTGTCATATTCGAATACTGTAGTAGATAATGATAATGATGGCTATGACGAAACCGAGGATTGTAATGATAATGATGCTGATGTCTTCCCAGGTGCTCCAGAGCTCTGTGATCAGAAGGATAATGACTGTGATGGTGAAGTTGATGAGGATGCGCCTGTATTCTATTTTGATTTTGACGAAGATGGTTTTGGTGATCCCGGTATTTCAACCCAGGCATGTGTAGCACCTCAAGGTTATGTAGAGGATAACAGTGACTGTGACGATAATGATCCTGATGAACATCCCGGCCAGACATGGTATAAGGATGAAGATAATGATGGTTATTCTGACGGTACAACTGATACTACTTCATGCGAGAGACCAACCGGTGGATATAAAACGGCACTCGAGTTAACGGATACTTCAGTAGTAGATTGCAATGACTCTGACACTACCGTGTACCCTGGAGCAACACCTTCTGTGACAGCGGAACTGGTCCCGGTTGAGGTAAAGAAGAGAAAAGGTTGCTACCGTGTTGAGTTTACAGTTGGAGAGGTTTGTGGTGCTGCTCCTATAGTAGTTGCTGAATTAAATGGTTATCCTGTAGAGAATGGCCAGCTTGTAGAGCTTCGGAAGAAAAAGAAGAATAAGGTAAAGCTTGATGATGGCAGCAGCGATGATAGCAGTGATGATTTTAGTTGCGGCAATGTCAGGATAGAAGGACCTTCATTTACTTTAGAGGTCACAGTTTCTGATGAAAACGGTATTTCAGGCACTGCAACAGATGACTTTGTATTCCCGTCAAAACATGATGGTCACAGCCATGATGATGACAGTAGCAGTGGTAACAAGAAGCATAAACATAAGAAGAAGCACCACCATGGTAGCGACGATGACAGCAGAAGTGGACATCGGAAGAGGTAATAAGTAGTTTTGACTTGGTTACACAAGAGAGAGCAGACGGGCTTACACCTGTCTGCTCTTTTTTTTGCTACATTATAGTTTTCTTTGCGTCCTAAGCGTCTTCCTGCTCGACGTGATATTTGGCGGGAATAGTGAATTTCTTTTGTCTCTGATTTTCCGTGTCACTCTATTGCTAATCCTCTCTTTGTTCCATCTCTTCAGAAAGGCCATAGAACTGGTATGAGTAATACGGCTAATAGCCAGAATATCAGGTTCAGCGGTCCGCCAACTCGAGTATAGTCAAGAAACC
>JABGRF010000160.1 GCA_018648405.1 Candidatus Scalindua sp. | reverse complement strand
TGGGATATGGCATGTAGACAACAAAATGCCCTGTAGCGGGAAGAGTTGTAATTATTGCATAAAATGTAATGGTTGTGGAGGCTCTGGACAGATTTCAGATTCCGCAAAACGTTGTGAAAGCTGTAAGGGGTTGGGGCAGGTTCATAAAAACAGTAAGAAGGTCTGTATCGGTGCGGGGTGCAATTATTGTTCTTCGTGCAAGTCCTGCAAAACAAAGGGTTGGGTGAGAGGCTGAAAAGGTCTAGAGATATTTAGTCAGTAAATCTTTTGTTACAGGGAATTGTTGAACATATATAATACAAGGAGTTGGAAATGAATTGCTACATCAAGATTGTATATGCTGTATTTTTAACACTGTTCTTTGTATCTAATGTATTTGCAGATGATATAAACATAACTATGTATCAAAGATCGTTTATAAGGCAGGTGAGTTCGTCGCTGATAAGACTGCCAAATTTCCAGGTGCCGTTAGATAGTGTTCTGACCGGTGGCCAACCGACTTTTGACCAGATAAAACAGGCCGCTGAAACTGGATTTAAGGCTGTCGTTAACCTTAGAACTGACAAAGAACTACCTGATCCTGCTCAGGAGTTAACCTGGGTTGAAGGCGCTGGAATGAAATATTTTCACATTCCTATCTCTGTGCCGGAAGGGTTTACTCCTCAGAAGGCAAAGGTATTCGCAGACGTGCTTTCAAAGCCTGAAAACTATCCCTTAATCATTCACTGCAAAAGTGGGAATCGTGTTGGTGCAATGTTTGCGCTCAAGGCGTTTCACATTGATGAAATGGAGATAGAAGAAGCACTCTTGATTGGTGAGAGAGCGGGACTGATTAAACTTGCTCCTACTATCAGAAAAATATTAGAGCGCTATTAAAAACAGGATTACTTCACTACATTTTTACTATTTCCAGAATGTCTTGTTGCTGAATCAGACAAATCTTAGTTCTTTTTCAAATAAATTATTTTCGTAAACTACCCTTATTCTTTTTAGTAGAAATTTTTTTAAAAGCAATTTCTTTATCCTTAATTATTGCTTTGATTTTATCGCCTGATTGAAATTGGCGGTTTACTATACATAAAGATAATTTGTTTTCTATTTCACGTTCAATGGCCCTCTTAAGCGGACGGGCTCCATACTTTGGTTCATGTCCATCTGCTACCAGTTTTTCCTTAATTTCAGCTCCTATTTCAAGAGATATTTCTTCTTCCTTCAATCTCTTTATAAGCCTATTCAGAAGAATGTCCAATATGTGTGACATATGCTCTTTTGTGAGAGAGTGAAAGACTATCATGTCATCTAGTCTATTCAGAAATTCCGGTTTAAAATATTTTTTGACTTCGGATAGAATCATATCCTTTGCTTCGTCATGACTGATAATACCCGTGCCAGACTTAAATCCTATCTCATGCTTTTCTGCAAGCTTTTCACTTCCTATATTTGAAGTTCCTATGATAATAGTATTGCGGAAGCTTACGACGTGACCTTGTGCATCGGTTAGCCTCCCTTCATCAAGTACCTGGAGGAGCATATTAAATACATCGGGGTGTGCTTTTTCTACTTCATCAAGCAGTACTACCGCATAAGGTACTCGCCTTATCCTTTCGGTAAGCTGTCCCCCTTCTCCGTAACCCACATAACCGGGAGGTGCTCCAATAAGCTTTGCGACTTCATGACGTTCCATATACTCTGACATGTCCAACCTGACGATATGGGTTTCGTCATCAAATAGAAATTCTGCAAGAGTCTTTGCCAGTTCCGTCTTCCCGACTCCCGTTGGGCCAAGAAACAGGAAGGTGCCTATTGGCCTTGAAGCTTCCCTCAACCCAGCCCGGTTCCTCCTGATCGCATCGGCAATTGCCCCTACGGCAGCTTCCTGCGCTACTATGCGTTCATGTATTTTCTCCTCCATATGTGCCAGCTTGCCTGCCTCACCTTCCAGCATTCTTGAAGCCGGAATGCCCGTCCAGCTCGATACGACACCGGCGATATCTTCAGAAGTTACAGAGGTGTCCTTCTCTTTCAGTTCCTTTTGCCACATCTCTTTCTTGGTGACAAGCTGTTCTTCTATAATCTGTAATTCTGCATGGTGTTTCGTCGCCTCCTCAAAATCCTGTCTTTCGAACGCTTCCTTTTTGAGCGCCGTTTGCGCCCTCTTTTCATTTTCCAGTTTTTTAAGGTCAGGCGGCGTGTAGTGCATTTCGAGATGTTTCTTTGAACCTGCTTCGTCCAGAAGATCTATTGCCTTATCTGGCTGTGCTCTGTCTGTGATGTAACGGTCGGAAAGACGCGCGGCAGCGTCCAATGATTCCGGGGTGTAATCTATATTATGATGTTTTTCGTAATAGGGTTTGAGCCCCTCAAGGATTTTTCTAGTATCATCGATTCCGGGTGCATTTACTTGTACCGTCTGAAATCGTCGTGCAAGTGCTCGATCTGATTCTATATGCTTTCGATAGTCATCATACGTAGTCGCACCAATTAACTGTAGTTGTCCTCTTGCCAGGGCCGGTTTTAAGATGTCGGGTGCTCCCATGCCTCCACTGGCGCCACCGCCTACACCGACCACAGTGTGTAATTCATCTATAAAGAGTATAATGCGGCCTCCGGAATCTATTATCGTATCCCTGATTGATTTTAGTCTGCCTTCAAATTCGCCTCTGACACTGGCTCCTGCAATAAGGGCTGCCATATCAAGTGAAAGTATTCTTTTTGACAGTAACGATTGTGGTACTTCTGCAGCAACAATCTGCTGAGCAAGGCCCTCTACAATAACAGTTTTACCGACTCCTGCTTCACCAATTAAGACTGGATTGTTTTTTTTGCGTCTCGACAGGATTTGGATTATTCTTTCTATCTCTTTTTCTCTTCCTATGACAGGGTCTAGTTCTCCCTGTCTTGCAAGCTCCAACAGATCCAGTGTATATTCTTTTAATACATCGAGTTTGCTTTCGTCATCCTGATTTACAACCTTTCTTCCACCCCTTATCTCGTCAATAGCAGATTTGACATTTTCCTTAGCAAGACCGGCATCTTTGAGAATCTCAGCGACTTTTCCTGATTGGGAATCAAAGAGCGCAAGGAAGAGAGCTTCAGTGCTGATAAGTTTGTCTCCCATTGTTTTTGATTCCTGCAACGCAAGCTCAAATACTTTATCAACCTCACCGGATATTGTTAATTGAATATTACCTGCCTTTGCAATTTTAGTTGTTTGATTCTCCAAAGATGCAAAAATGTCATCCGTAAGACGCTTTTTTAATCTATCTGTATCCAGTTTAAGTTGTTCCATAATAGTTATAATAGAAGAATCATTCTGGACCAGTAACCCTAAAAGCAGAAACTCTGTTGTAAACACGGCATGCCCCATATTTACCAGTTCCATAGTTGCAATGTTTATGGCATCTAATACCTTTTTAGTACAATACCTTATATATTTCTGAAGCATTTAATACCCCCTTACCGAATTGTATTTACGATGAAGCATTTTTTTTACAAAATGTTTGAAAGGAACGTAAATGAAAAAATAATAATTTAAAGTTAACGCATTGTCTTGCCGCCGTCGACTGATAAACAATTGCCGGTTACAAAGTCTGACATATCAGTGGCATAGAACAGGACTGCTTTAGCGATGTCTATAGGTAGCGCGAGCCGTTTCAGTGGTGTCTGCTCAGCCATTGCCTTTTGTATACGAGGTGGCGCGTGAGGTGTATTCTTCGCTAGAGTAAATCCTGCATTTATCAAATTAACGGTTATTCCGAAATCGCCCAGTTCAACTGCAAGGCTTCTTGTAAGTCCCACCAATGCAGATTGGGCTGTTATATGGCTGGTATATCCTTTTACTGGCTCATTAACTATATTGTCCATTATATTAATGATCCTTCCTTGTTTCTTCTTCATCATCTCACTGATTACTGCCTGGCAACAGTTATGGGCGCCTTTTATCGTTCCGTTCAGGTTTTCTGTGAATTCATTCCATACAGTGTCTTCAAATTTTTTTCGTTTTATGGTGCCATGTGCATTGTTCACCAGGATATCAATTGCACCAAATTTTTTGATGGTGTCCTTAACCATTTTATTTACACTTGCTTTTAAGGTTACGTCAGCCTGTCTCACCATCGCCTTGCCGCCACAGCTTTCAATTCTCTTTAAAATTGATTCTGCATTCCTCTTGTTTTTTAAGTAGTTAATTGTTACCGCTGCACCTTCAGATGCCAGGAGTTCCGCAATAGCACTTCCTCTGTCACTGCTCGCTGCCGTTACGATTGCAACTTTACCTTTCAGTTTCAAAGCGGCCTCTCTTTATTGATATGATTTACCAGGTTATAGTGTTAAAGTTATCCCGTTCGCCCTGTCAGAAGAAAACTATAAGGACATTGTTTCCTTTATTGTGTGCCCTTTTTCCGATTTTTCTACTTTAACAGCCTCTGTAACAGGGTCATGTTCAAAGAAAAGTATCCAATCTCCATTACAGGCTCTTGTTAGTAATTTCTCTTTGTCTTCAATTGAAGTTATCGGGTTAATGTCATAACTCGGTATATATGGTAACCTGATGTGGGAGGTAAATGGTATCACATCACCGCAGTAGACGAGTGTGTCTATTCCGTCTGATATTTTTATAACCTGCTGGCCTATAGTGTGGCCGTCATAGATTATGACGTCAATGTTTGGTAATATCATGGCGTATCCGTCTATTAGTCGAAGTTTGCCTTCTGCTTCTATTGCCTTGATATCTTCGTTGATAAAACTGCCTTTGTCCTTTTCACTCGGTTTTAACGCCCATTCGTAATGTGTTTTCTGGACATAATATGTTGCGTTTGGAAATGTAAGTTTCTGCTTTTTACCTTTTAAATAAGTTGCTCCTCCAACATGATCCAGATGAAGATGAGTCAGGATCACGTCAGTTATATCTTTCGTTTCCAAGTCATATTTTTCCAGGGATGCTTCAAGATTGTATTTGGTCTGGTCTAATTTGTAGATTTTCTGATTTTTTTTCGATAATTTTGTGCCGATGCCGGTGTCAACAAGGATTTTGCGTTTATCATCCATGACGAGTAGTGCCCTGAGGGCCATCTCTACTCTGTTTTGGGCATCTGAAGGATTAAG
>JABGRF010000120.1 GCA_018648405.1 Candidatus Scalindua sp. | reverse complement strand
CAGTAGCTGAAGCAGTCCTCGAAGCAGGCGCAACTCCGATCATAGGAGACAGCCCCGCATTTGGCTCAGTGGTAAAAGTGGCAAAACGCATAGGGCTGGATAAATTTGCGGAAAAGCATGGTATTGATATCATCGAACTGGATAAACCCAGAAAAGTATCCATTAACTGTGGCGGGAAAGACTTTTCCCTGACCGTCTCCGGCAGAGCACTGGACGTTGATGCCATAATCAACCTTCCCAAGCTTAAAGTACATGTTCAGGTTCTTTTTACAGCAGGAGTCAAGAACCTGTACGGATGTGTCAGCGGAAAGCAGAAGGCGTGGAGACATCTCAAGTCAAAAAATGATCTGGAGTGGTATGCCGATATGTTAATTGCCAATTACCAGTTAGTTAAACCGGTATTCACAATCGTTGACGCTGTCACGGCGATGGAAGAGAAAGGGCCTACCGGCGGAAAGCCCAAAGATGTTTCACTGCTTGTCGGCGGGATAGACGTCATCGCAGTAGATAGAGTGGTTACAGAACTGCTTTCAGTTCGCCCGGATGACGTCCCTATACTCAGGGCAGCAAAGAGGCTGGGAATAGGTGAACAGGATCTATCAAAGATAGAGATAGCGGGTGAAGAGCTGGCTTCCGTTAAAGTACACGACTTTATCTTTCCGGAACTATTACCAATCGGTTTTGATTTCATTCGCGTAGTAAAGAGCCTTATCAGACATCTATGGCTTAAGAACGTTGGCAAGACCGGGCCGCAAACATAATTACAGTATCTGACAAAAACGTTATTTACATTACTCAATACAGAAAAAGCCATATGGTTAAGGATGGCAAAACGTATAATATCCTCTATCTTCACAATGAATCCATAATGGGTGGGGCAGAGATAAGCTTATTAAATCTGGTGAAAAGATTGGATAAGGAGCTTTTTACACCCCACTTTGCCTGCTCCAAGGAAGGACCTTTTATAGATGCACTGAGAAATATAAAAATCACACCTGACTTTATAAAATTCCCTGGTATAAGATGGCCCAATCCCGTACGTATTTGCAATACCATCAGGGGACTTGCAAACATCATAAAAGAGAAACAGATAGATCTGATTCACTCAAACCAACCTCGCTCCAATCTGTTTGGCGCAATTGCTGCGAAGATAAACAGTGTCCCCATAGTATGGCATGAAAGATGTCTCGAAAGAGGCAGATTTGATAGTGACAATATCTTTTCCTTTCTGCCGGACAGGATCATCTGCAATTCCGGTGCAGTCAGGAACAGATTTACAAAAGAGAAGATAGACACCAAAATCAGGACAATTATAAATGGTGTAGATTTAAACGAATTTGATCCCGAATCAGACGGAAGCAAAATCAGGAAAGAGTTCAACATTGATGAAAAGGAACTCGTAGTAGGAACTATTGGCCGTATTGACCCGGAAAAGGGCTATGAGTATTTCCTGGAGAGTGCGAGGATTATTTTACAGGATCTCCCAAATGTACGTTTTCTTGTTGTTGGTGAGGCATCTAATAACCACTCATTTGAAAAGTCTCTCTCTGAGATGACGGCCGAGAAGGGGATTGACAAGAAGACTATATTTACTGGATTCAGAAGGGACATACCACAACTTATTGCAAGCATGGACGTGGTCGTACTGCCGTCGGGAATAGATGCCTGCAGCCGTGTATTGTTTGAATCAATGGCAATGCAGAAACCACTCGTAGCAGCTAATGCGGGTGGCACACCGGAAATTGTGCAGGACGGTATTACCGGACTGCTGGTTAAACCCGGAGACTCTTCAGATATGGCAAAGTCAATTATAAGACTGCTACAGAACAGACCTCTTTTGGAGCAGTATGGAAAGGCCGGAAGGAAAAGAGTCAAGGAGATGTTTACTATTGAGAGAAACATAAAAGAGACAGAGAATGTTTATTTAGAGCTGCTAGACACGAATTCCACAAATTAACACTAATTAGTTTTTAGTGCCTTTGTAACTTAGTGGCCCACAAGGTAGTTAATACTGAAATGAAATCAAGAAATAGATTAATAGAAGATTTATATCTTACGTTCAGAAATATTGCATTGGGAAGCCTGCGTTCCCTTACAAGAGCTTATACCAGGGATGATTTATCAGTCTCAAGTATAAGGAAAATATTAATAATACGGCTCGACAGAATTGGTGATATGGTAATGACAACCCCTATCTTTAGAGCGTTAAAGGAAAAGTGGCCTGATGCACAGATTACTGTCCTGACAAATCCGGTAAATCAAAACATAGTAATCAATAATCCAGCTGTTGATTGTATATTGGTCTATGACAAAAAGAATAAACACAAAAGCATGAGTGACGGATTAGTTTTTTTAAGGAGTGTACGGGAAAGAAACTTCGATATCGTTATTGATCCATACCTTGATTACGAACTTAAAACATCATTTATAACGCGCTTTCTTGGAAAAAAATTCAGACTTGGTTTTGAGTTTGCCGGAAGAGGAATTTGCTACAACATAAGGTACAATCCAAATGTTTTTCCTGTCTCTACCGAAAAGAGACATATGATTGATTACTACCTGGACCTGGTAACCTGTTTAGGCATTGAAGCGAAACAGAAAGAACCTGAAATTTTTTTGAGTACAGACGAAAAAGAGAACGCTTATAAACTTTTGGAAAAAGCGGAAGTAGACCCTGAAAGTAAAATTATCGGTATTCACCCGGGCGGAAACTATCAGAGTCAAAGATGGCCTATAAAAAGATTTGCAGCTATATCCGATCACCTGATAACCAACTATAATGCAAAGGTAGTTCTTTTTGCCGGCCAGGCAGAAAAACAGCTACTGTCAGAATTCAGAGATTGTGCGGTTAAGACACCCATCTTCCTTTGCGATCTTAGCTTGCGAGAGTTTATGTCGACATTGAGTCATTGCAGTCTGCTCCTGTGTAATAACTCCGGGCCTCTCCATATAGCAACGGCCTTGAATATTCCAACGGTTTCAACGATGGGACCTACAATTCCTTATCACTGGTGGCCGTGCGGCAATAATCACATTGTATTAAGAGAGGATCTGGACTGCAGTCCGTGCAAAAAAGGGATCTGCAAAACTCATGAATGCATGGAGCAGATCAAGACAGAGGATTTTCTATCTGCTGTGAAGGCGCAACTGGAACATTTAAAACTGCTGCATCCTGATGAAAACTCTATGATATCCGCAAAAAATAATGCCTATTAAGCACAAGAAAATTTTAATCATGGAAGCAGGCGGGATTGGCGATATGGTGATGTCAACACCTGCACTAAGGGCACTGCGTGAAAAATTTTCTTTCAGTGAAATAGTATTACTTACAGTACCAAGGTCTGCGCAGGCTATAAATACCAGGCAATATGCAGACAGAGTACTATACTTCAAACAAGAAGCATTCAGCAAAGGGCCATCAAATTCTATCTATAAGCAAATTTTCTCGAATCTCAAATTACTATTGGCTTTGCGCAGAGAAAAGTTTGACATGATGATCGACTTACAGGCGATTGAAACATGGAAAGCATCTCTGCGCAGGTTTATATTTTACAAAAGCGTAGGGGCAAAGATCAGTGTTGGTAGAAATTCTGACGGAAAAGGATTCTTTCTGGATGTTAAGGTAGACGATGATCTTTTTGGAAAGACGCATGAGGTTGATCGGAAATTGCTGATTACCGAGGCATTAGGCGCAGAAACTAAAAACAGAAAGCAGGAGTTCCATGTTTCAAAAGAGGATAAAGAATTCATAAACAGCTGGCTGATTGATGCAGGAGTTGAAGAGAAGAGAACAGTCGTAGCTCTTCAACCCGGGGCATTTGTTCCTTCCAGGCAATGGAATAGTGAGAGGTTTGTTGAAATAGGAAGAAGGCTGTCTCAACAATATAATGCCCGGATTATCATTACCGGTGGCAATAATGATAACATCGCTTATGAAATAAGCGACGAACTTATAGACATTAAACCTGTCCTGGCTGTTGGGTTATCACTCAGCAGACTTGGGGCTCTTCTGGAACGAGTCCATCTCTTTATTTCAAATGACACTGGACCATTTCATATTGCAGATGCGATAAACACACCGTATGTAGTACTGTTTGGGCCTGAAAACTCTTATCGATACGGCCCTTATGATACAAGGTCAGGAAGCCGCATAGTTACAGGCATGGAACTCACCTGCAGCCCTTGTCTGAAACACACTTGCAGAACCCATGAATGCATGGAAAGTATTACTACTGATATGGTATGGAATGGCGTTGAATCTCTTTTGACAGAGATGAAAAGAGAAAAATATGTTTAACAAAATATTACGTCCATTGACAGATTTTGTCCGCCATATTCTGTCAAAGCCTGATGAAAGAGGCAACCTGACATCCGACCTGTTTCGCTTTAAGATAAGGGCAAAGGTAAGAGAACTTATAAATAACTGTAACGGTTTTTTACTGGATATTGGTTGTGGAGAGGGGCTCTTATATGAAAACCTTACGACAGAACAGAACAGCCGCAGGTGCATAGGTGTAGACACTGAAAATGAAATGCTGAAAATTGCACAAAATAGTTTTGAAAAGAAGAAACAGGATAGGTTTCGTTTTTTGAAAGCAGATGCACAGCACCTACCCTTTCTTGACAAAACGATTGATGCTGCAATTTGCATAAATACATTTTACAATTTCCATGCTAAGAGTGACGTTGTTGATGCGCTTGAAGAGATGGAAAGAGTATGCAAACGAGATGGTTTTATAATTTTCGATATCCGAAACAGGATAAACCCGTTTGTTTTTCTCCGGTTCAAATTTGTGTGGATTTACGATACTCACGTAACTTTAAACGCATACTCGCTGAAGGAATTAACCACGGTTTTAACATCCAGAGGCCTTGTTATAAAAGAGACAATACCCATAGGATTCCCGATAACAATGTTTGCACCAATAATCCTGGTAAAGGCAGGATACCGGTGATTACCGGCTTAATATTCTTTTATTAATCTGCCGGGATCGCTTGAATATATCCGGCAGTTAGTCTATAATCCCTGAGCTTCCTGACCGGCCGGAAACACGTTTATACTTACACGCAAAGAAGGAGAATTTATTAGTTTGCTAAAGAAGATTCCAACGACAGCAGTACCGTTATCAATATTTGAAATAGTTAAAGGGTTTAGATCTTTTTTCGGAAACAAATCTTATATTGAGGAGTTTGAACGAGAGTTTGCTGGGTATATGGGGTCAAGCCATGCTTTTTCATTTAACAAGTGCACTACCTCCATTTATATATTCCTAAAAGCACTGAAAAAACTCTCAAACAAACAAGAAGTCGTTATACCCGCTTACACGGTTCCTACACTGGTACTGCCCATAAGGAAGGCAGGCTTAAAGCCGGTTCTCTGTGAAAGCTCTTTAGATACTTTCACAATGGATTTAGAACGCCTGCCTGAAGTTATTAACGACAACACGTTATGTGTTTTACCGATATACCATTTCGGATTTCCTCATAAGATAGATTCATTATTAAAGGTTGCAAGTGAGAATGGGTTCTTTGTCCTGGAAGACACCGCGCAGGCACCCGGTGCATTAATAGACGGCAAAAAGGTGGGAACGCTGGGAGATGCCGGCTGCTTCAGCTTGTGCAGGGGTAAAAATTTCTCTACTTTTAACGGTGGCATGCTTGTAACAAACTCCGACAAACTTGCAGAAATAATAAAAGAAGAGAGAGATTTGCTTCCGGAACAGAACTTTTCCTTTAAGATAAAAATCCCGTTTATCCTTACAGCATTTTCATTAGTAACAAGACCTCTTATTTATGGACCGTTCTATAAGTTGATCTCCCGATTTAAACATACAACAGTACACGCCAGTTTTGAACCAAAACAATATTCAGATTTTCAGGCAATAATCGGACTGGGCCTTCTTAACAGGCTTGATGAATTCAATGAAATAAGACTAAAAAAAGGTATGGTGCTCTACAATGCATTAAAGGATAATGAACATTTAATATTACCGAAGATAACAGAAAACAGTACTCCTGTGTTCAACCATATGCCGGTAGTTTTTAAAGAGATAGAGACAATGGAAAAAGTGCAGGCAGAGCTCTGGAACAGGGGAATTGATACCGGAAGAATGTACCTGAAACCCGTGCATCATTTATATGACCTTGGATATGATATGCAGGAAGAGTTATTTCCCAATGCGCTTTATATCGCTGAGCGATTGTTAACACTTCCATCCCATCCCTATCTTGATGATAACTCTATTAAAAAAATTATAAACGTATTTAAATCGATCTGATTTATGACTGCTATCCCGCCAAGATATTTACTGAAGAAGATTATTAAAATTGTAGTGTGTATCATCGCAGCTTGTACGGGATACAATAGTAAGACAAACAAAAAAAGGTTAACGATTCTAACATATCACAGCATCAACGACGAAATCAATCCTGATGAAACCGTTACTCCTGAAGAGTTTGAAAAACAACTACAGTATATAAAAGAGAATTATAAAGTGATTTCTCTGGAGGATGCAGTAGAATATTTACAAACTGATATTAAAAAAATTTCCGATTCCATAGTAATTACGTTTGATGACGGATATAGTGACAATTACCATAACGCTTATCCTCTGCTCAAAAAGCATAATTTCCCGGCAACAATATTTCTGATAAGTGATCTCATCGATGACAAAGGAGGCAAATACCTTTCCCAATCTCAAATTCATGAAATGATGGATAACAATATTTCATTTGGTTCCCATACAATTTCCCATAGAATATTGACAGGTTTGAGAAATGAAGAAATTATAGGAGAAATTAGAGACTCTAAGGATATACTGGAATCACAGCTTGGCAATAAGATAAACTCGTTTGCCTATCCCGTTGGCACAAGGGCAGATTTTGATGACGAAACAGCGGAGATTGTTAAGGAATATAAATACACGTGCGCATGTTCCAACGTGTACGGTATGAACGATGAGAATTCTGATATCTTTGCACTTAAAAGGATAGGCATAGAAACGACAGATTGTTTTCTTCTATTCAAGCAAAAATTAGATGGTGCATTGAATATCATGTCGTGCAAGGACACAAAACTCTTTCAGGAATTAAAAAGGATTTTTTAAGCTATAATTAAACAGGAGATAAATATTGTACATCCTTGGTATAGGCGGTTACACACTGGATGCCGCTGCTGTTTTAGTAAAAGACGGAGAGTTAATTGCAGCCGTTGAAGAGGAGCGATTTACACGAAGAAAGCATGAAGGCGGTATGCCTTATAATGCAATCAACTACTGCCTGAAAGCAGCAAGCATAACATTAAAAGATATTGACCATATAGGTTTCAGCTATAAACCATGTTTAAGGCTATCTAAAAGGATACCATATAGAATATTAAGAATTCCAAAAGCCCCCTTCTATTCTCTCGGATATATAGTTGATGAAATTAACAGCACAGGCCATTACCTTTCCGAGTTAAAGCAACTCAAACAAAACAGCAGCACCAGGATACATTACCTGGAACATCATGTGACACATGCTGCAAGTGTCTTTCTCACATCACCATTTAATGAATCTGCGATTCTCACTATGGACTATATGGGTGAATGGACAAGCACATTAATGGGCAAAGGCACCGGTAGCAAAATCGAAAAAATTAAAGAGATTAAATTCCCGCACTCTTTAGGGATCCTTTATGCCGCAGTAACAAAATATCTTGGATTCCAGCATGGTAATGACGAATACAAAGTGATGGGACTTGCATCATATGGCGAACCCGCATACATTGATATTTTCAAAGATATGGTAAAATTATTACCTGACGGAGAATACCGGATGAACCCGGACTATTTCACATATTGGACAAGTGCCGGTTCGAGGGAAGGTTTTATGTCAAAGAAGTTCATTGATGCGTGCGGACCGATTCGGGCTAAGGACCAGGAAATCGAGAAGAGACATATGGATATTGCAGCAAGTCTGCAGAAAATCCTGGAAGATACAACCCTGCACATAACCAATTATCTTCATAAGAAAACCGGAGAGAAAAATTTGTGTATTGCCGGTGGTGTCGGCCTGAACTGTTCAATGAACTCCAGGGTACTGCAGGATTCTCCCTTCGAATCTGTCTTTGTACAACCCTCAGCACATGACGCTGGCACGGCACTTGGCGCTGCCTATTATATTTATAATACCATGTTGGGGAATGATAGGGATTTTGTTATCAATCATGCATACTGGGGACCTGAATTCTCAAATGAAGAGATAAAGGCTGAACTCGATCTTGATAAGCTAAAGTACACACACCACCAGGATATTGCTAAAAAGTGTGCTGAATTAATAAACGATGGAAAGATTATCGGGTGGTTTCAGGGAAGGGCAGAATGGGGTCCTCGTGCATTGGGCAACAGAAGTATCCTGGCAAATGCAACGAGCAGTGAGATGCAGGATATAGTTAACAAGTATGTTAAGCACAGGGAAGATTTCCGGCCGTTTGCACCTGCGGTATTAAAAGAATCGTCCAAAGATTTTTTTGACTTTGACCATGAGTCACCTTTCATGCTCTTTATCTGTGATGTTAAGCCGGAAAAAAGAAAACTGATTCCTGCTGTTACACATACAGACGGAACTGCAAGAGTTCAAACGGTTGATCAGAAGTATAACAAGCTTTTCTACGATGTTATTAAAAATTTTGGAAAGATTAGCGGTATCCCTATTGTGCTTAACACTTCATTTAATGTGGCAGGAGAGCCTGTAGTTACTTCACCAAAAGAGGCTATCCGCTGTTTTTTCTCTACCGGTATAGACTGCTTGATTATGGGAAACTACTTAGTGGAAAAAGATGATTCAACTACGTAATTTAAAAAGAAACCTTGCCAAATCAATTACCCAGCCCGGTTATGCATTGAAAGCATTTAAACAGCGGCTGCTATCCTATTTAACCTACGCAATTCACGATGGATACAGTCATTACCCGGAAACTGTTGATCTATTCCTGACTTACCGGTGCAATCTTAGATGCAAGATGTGTGGCCAGTGGGGCCCTTCCGGAACATCCAGGGAGATGTCAGCCAAAGAGTTAAAGGACGAGCTTTCACTTGAAGAAATATATAAAATCATAAACGACATAAAGACATTCAAACCGAATGTAACTCTCTTTGGAGGCGAACCATTACTGTATTCAAATTGGGAAAAGGTAGTCTCACGCATAAAGGAAGAGGGTATGCGCTGCAATATGATTACCAATGGAATATTATTGGAAAAGCATGCAAGCTCTATAATTAATCTGGGTACTGACGAAATTATCTTTTCACTGGATGGCCCACGTGAAGTACATGATGAGGTGCGAGGCGCAAAAGGCACATTTGACAGGGCATTCAAAGGCCTCAAATTAATTAGAGATATTAAAAAGAAGTCCGGATTGAATAAACCTGTCGTAAATATCTCCAGCACAATATTTGAGACAAATTACAAGCGTCTTGATGAGCTTATCAGTATCGCAGAGGAATTAATGGCAAGCACAATCACATTCCACCATCTGATATTCCTGAGCAAAGAGATGTATAACCATCACAATAAAGTTTTTAAGGGCTACTACGGGATGGTTTGTAATGATTGGAAAGGTTTTGTAAGGGACAGTCTGCCTGATATTGATGTTGAGCTTCTTATCCGGAAAAAAGAGGAGATCGAGAAAAGAGATTCTAAAGTAAAAATTGCCTTTTACCCAAACTTCACTAATGAAGAGATCAGGCGATATTATACTGAGTTTGATTTTACCTCTTCCAGTTATGGCAAGAGATGCATCAGCCCATGGATGGTATCTTATATATTTCCCGATGGTACGGTACGGCCCTGCCAGTCACTAAATTTCTCCCCCGGCAACGTAAGGGATGAGCCTTTTCGTAAAATATGGAATAATGAAAAATACATGCGCTTTAGAAAAATTACAAAGAAAGAGAAGAGATATCCGGCATGTACAAGATGTACAGAATTATATAGATTTTAACTGACCTATAATATATTATTCAGCATCTTCGAGAAGGTCATAATCAATATATAAATACTATTATAATAATGTGTAGAAAAAAAAGTCTCTACTCAACTTTTGTCCTGGCCATATTTACCTGTTTGTTCCTGGGCAACTCAAGTCTATTTGTAAATACCTCTTATGCCGAACAGTACAAACTCATTCCAAGTGTTATCCATATACACACCACAATTGGTAATGGAGAGAACACGCCGGAGGAGATTGTAGAGCTTGCGCGAAAAAGCGGTATAAAGGTTGTAATTTTTACCGAACACGACACAATGAAATGGACTTACGGAGTACCGCCCTTAAGAACGATTATACAGAAGGTTGTCGATCAAAATTCCATTCAAAAATATGGTGCCGAGAATTATATCAATACAATAGAGGAGTTAAATAAAAAATACCCCGATATGGTTCTTCTCCATGGTGCAGAGTCTATCCCTTTCTACTATTGGAAAGGAAGTTATTTTAAGAAGAACCTGGCATTAGTAAGAGGTAATGAGCATATCCTGGTGCTTGGGCTGGAGACCCCATCTGATTACGAAATTCTACCGTCAGTTGGAAATGGATTTCCGTTGGTATTCAACATAGAGTCTATTTTCAAATTATGGCCTGTCTGTTTTTTCATATTTGGATGGGTCCTTATTTCACTCGGCAAAAGTACTCTCTCAACGAAGAATAAAGATTCTGGCAGCAAAGAGCCCGGCAAAGTCTTAGGCATTGTATGTTTCTTTGTAGGGACTATATTCATGGTGAATAACTTTCCATTTAAGTCGCCTTTGTTCGATCAGTATCACGGCGATCAGGGTGTGTGGCCATACCAGTATCTTATTGATCACGCAGACAACCATGGCGCCCTGACATTCTGGGCACATCCGGAAGTAGAAAAAACTATGGAGCAAGAGGATATTAATATCATATCGTCATCATACGAGGAAGACCTTCTTAATACTTTCGATTATACAGGTATAGCAGTTTTCAGTGAGGGTATGAGGGGCGTTGGCCCGCCGGGTGGAATCTGGGATAAGCTATTACTCCAGTATTGTGCAGGAATGAGACAAAGGCCGGTGTGGGCGATTGGAGAGGTAGACTATAAGGGACATGGATATGATATCGCTGAAACACAGACCGTATTTTTGTTAAAGGAAAAAAGCTATGAGAACATAATGTATGCACTGGCTACCGGTAAGATGTATGCTACCATGGGAGATGCTAATAAGCTTACTTTGAACAGTTTTGTTGTTGAAGATACAAGCAACGGCAAGCTGGCATTTATGGGTGATGATATAGAACTTACAGGAAAGCCTCGCATAAGAATAGTTGTAACTGTTGATAAAACAAGCAAGTCCTCTGCATATAATAAAAGAGGGTTCAAAATAGATTTGATAAGAAACGGATCGGTTATTAAAACATTTGAGGCAGATGATTCGATAGATATTGCTTACGACGATGATTATTATAATCCAGATGAAAAAGTATATTACCGGCTGGCTGTAGATACGAGCTATCTGTTCAGAGGTATTGTAAGCAATCCTGTTTTTGTTACGTTTAAAGAAGAAGAAAAATAAAGACTCCAATTCAGAAGTCCTCTCGAAAGAGAGGCTGGAACCTGGAAAAGAAAATGCTTATAGCAATTCATCAACCACAATACCTTCCCTGGCTGGGCTATCTTGATAAAATTGACAAGGCAGATGTATTCGTTATATTAGACAATGTCCAATATAAGAAAAACGAATGGCAGAACCGCAACAGGATAAAAACGGCCCAGGGATGCCAGTGGATGACAGTCCCTGTATTATACCGGTTTCCAGAAAAAATTAACGAAGTGAGGATTAACAACAAAGAGAACTGGAGCAGGAAACACCTACAGGCACTTATTACCAACTACTCAAACTCTACCTTTTTTGACAATTACAGAAGTTTTTTTGATGATATTTTCAGCCACAACTGGAACCGTCTTGTCGACATTAACATTGAAATTATCAAGTTTTTAATCAGTACTTTAGATCTCAAAACTAAGCTTGTTATAGCATCTGATTTAAAATTGAGAGAAGAACCGACAGAACGCTTAGTCGATATTTGTAAAATACTAGATGGCAATAAATACATGGCAGGGAAGGATGGTAATAAATACATGAATTTAGAACTATTCGAAGAAGAAGGCATAGAGGTAATCTTTCAGGACTTTAAACACCCGGTGTATCATCAGCTGTTTGGAGACTTTGAACCTTACATGTCTGCCATTGACCTGTTGTTCAACTACGGAGATAATAGTCTCGAAATATTAAGGGGCAAGTAAGAAAAGTTTGGAGTATCTTAAGTGAACTAAAGTTAAAAAAATACATCATAGAAAATCATGAAGAAAAAACAGGGTAGTAAATACAGTGTTGTCGTTGGAATACCTTCATATAATGAATCTGATTCTATCTCTTACGTAACCAAAATCGTAGATCAAGGACTTGGTGAGTATTTCCCGGACAAGAAAAGTATCATTGTCAATGTAGACAACAATAGTCCGGATAACACTAAAGAAGCTTTTCTGGACACAACCACCCGTATAGAAAAGAAATATATCAGCACCGCTCATGGTATTCGAGGTAAGGGTAATAATATTCTAAACCTGTTCAATTTCGCAATACAAGTACGTGCTGAAGTCGTAATTATTGTAGACGCAGATCTCAAATCAATAACAAAAGAGTGGATTGAATATCTTGGAAGGCCTGTTGCTGACGGCTATGACTACGTAACACCACTCTATTCAAGGCACCAGTTTGACGGTACAATTACAAACCACATATGCTATCCCGTCATGTTTGGTATGCTTTCCATGGACATCCGGCAACCGATAGGAGGAGAGTTTGCATTCTCTCCAAAACTGATAAAACATCTGTTGAAACAATCGTGGACCGAAAGCACTAAGCAGTATGGGATAGATATCTTCATGTCCCTTAACGCTGTCCTAGGAGGCTTTAAAATCTGCCAGAGTGGCCTGGGAACAAAGATTCACAAAGCAAGCGCACCTAAACTGGGTATCATGTTTGAACAGGTTATTGACACATTACTGACAGTACTTGTACAGAATAAAGGTGCCTGGATGACCAGAAACAGTGGTGACTTCGTTGTACCCGACACATTTGGCTTAAAGGAGTTGGCAGAACCACAAGAGCTGGACATCAACATCCTTGATCTCAAAGAAAAAGCCCGGATGGAATACAGTAAATATCAGACTGACATTAAAGAACTTTTAGAACCGTATGCGTTTTCAAGAATACATGAGATGTTTCAGGTCGAAGTATTTGACCTGACGATCCTGCTATGGACTCAGGTTTTCTACAGCCTCGTATACAGATATGATATCTCAAAAAGCAATGGAGACAGAAAGAAGATAATTAATAGTCTGAAACCTCTCTATTTTGCGAGAAGTCTCAGCTTCAACTACCATACGTGGAAGTACAATGTAAAGTATTCGGAACTGGAGATCAGGAAATCTGCACTAGGCTTCGCATCACAAAAATATTATTTATGGGGATTGTATAGCCAGGGCAATCATCTGAAATCTGGCAAAACAAAAAAGCAAAAATAATGAAAGAGTATGAAAAGAAATTATCTAGCAGAGGCGCTAATGCCGCAAAGCTTTAATGATTATTAACTATTCTCTCAATACCTTAACTCCTCAGACGAGAACACAAAGAGCAGCTTTTCTTTGTGTCCCTGCCCGCCACAAGGAACTTTATAGAGATACAATATCAAGTAACTCCACTGTAAAGATTAATGTCTGATCAGGGCCTATGCTTGGTGGGCCGTTCGGACCGTAAGCCAATCCTGAAGGGATATAAAATTCATATTTACTACCAATACTCATAAGCTGCAACCCTTCAGTCCACCCTTTGATCACTTGATTTAATCTAAACTCTGCCGGCTGATTACGTTTGTATGAGCTGTCAAACTCTTTACCGTCAATCAAAGTACCACTATAATGCACTTTAACTTTATCGGTTGCCGCAGGCTTTGCACCATTTCCCTCGATTATAACTTTGTACTGTAAACCGGAAGCGGTTACCTTAATACCATCCTTCTCTTTATTGGCATCAAGAAAAGTCTGACCTTTTTTGATATTGCCAGCACTAGCAGCTTTCATTGCAATTTGTGTTTTTGCCTGCTCCTTCTTTTGAAGAGATACCATAAAAGCATTAATCTCTGCCTCTGACATGGCAAGTTCTCCACTCTCTGTCATATCATTCAACCCGTTGGCAAACATTTCTATATTCACTTCCAAGTCGCTCTTCTTACTGAAAGCACCAATTTGTGTACCAAGGATATAGCTGAACTTTTGGGACTCCGACCAACCGGCTGCAGCACTTTCAGTCTTAGCATCATCCTGAGCAACAGTAATACCTGAAATAACAAACAGCATTAAAACAGAAAACAGCATAATTCTTATTCTCATAATAAACTCCTCAAAACAGTAATTTTTAAATATAAAGTTTGTATTTTGTGATTTAAGATTTGGAAAGTACAAGTGTCATGCCTGACTATCCTCATACAACGGAGACATTGCTCTTAACCTTTTAATGATAGGAGGAACCGTCTCCAGTACATATTCGATTTGTGCTTCAGAATTATCTATTCCCAGACTGAAGAGTATAGAACCCTGAGCTACCGCATCTTCTACTCCTATTGAACTCAAGACATGTGATGATTTTAATGATCTGGAAGTACATGCCGAACCGGAAGAAACCGCTATTCCCTTCATATCTAAAAACAGAAGAATTGACTCACCCTCAACATACTCAATGCTGATGTTTATATTGTTTGGTAATCGTTTTTCAGGATGGCCATTCAGATAGATATTATCTACTGAATTCATCAAACCGTTTAGCAGCTTATCACGCAGAGGTTTTATTGCCTCTGTGCGCACATTCATCTCTTTTTTTGCCAACTCTGCGGCTTTACCCATACCCACTATTCCTGGTATATTCTCCGTACCGGCACGACGCCCGCCTTCCTGCACACCGCCCTCTATAAAAGGCACTATCCTTGTTTTCTCTCTCAGGTAGAGCGCACCTGCACCCGGTGGTCCATAGAACTGGCTGCCTGCCAGACTTACGGCATCAGCCATCATCGCATCAACATCTACAGGTATATAACCTGCAGACGCCACTGCATCAACATGAAAGGTAATACCTTTCTCCTTAACGATTTTCCCGATCTCTTCAATCGGCTCAATAGTACCTATCTCACTATTTGCATGCATTATCGAGACGAGAGCAGTTTCCGGTGTAATTGCCTTTGCAACATCCTCAGGATCAATCATGCCGTATTTATCAACCGGAACGTGCGTAACCTCAAACCCCATTTTCCTCAGTTTTTTGAGTGGATTAAGTATTGAAAAATGCTCTATCTCCGATGTAATAATGTGTTTGCCCTTCTTTTTATTTGCCGTTGCAAGCCCCCTGATAGCAAAATTATTTGCTTCACTACCGCTTGATGTAAATATTATCTCTTCAGCTTTTGCTCCTATGAGTGATGCCACCTCTCCCCTGGCAGTCGTAACAGCTTTACCTGCAACCTGCCCGAAATGGTGTAGATTTGAGGGATTACCATAACTGTTTTTTATAGAATCTACCATTGCATCTACAACCAATGGATGAGTTGGCGTACAAGACGCGTGATCAAGATATATTTTTTCCACTTTTATACTCCTTTATATTTGTATTTATTACCGGCAGGAACCCTCTACCTTTTCTAAATTTGCATATTCCAGGGCCAACTTCTTTATACCTACTCTATTAAAATCAACATGTACCGTATCTGAAGATGGAGCTATTTTTACAACTCTACCCCGGCCAAAAATTTCGTGTTTTACAATGTCACCTGAAACCAGCTCGATACTCTTTTGAGGCTCATCAATCTGGAATACTGGTAGCTCATCATGATCTTCCCCTGCATCGCATTCATAATCATCCTCATCTGCTGAATCTCTGTAGCCCGTTACCGGTTCGGTACGCAGTTTATCAGCGTAAGAATTATAGATTGTTTTATCAATCTCTTCAACAAAATCTACAGGTATCTCGCTCAAAAACCTTGAAGGGACGCATGCAGAACGCTGTCCGTATTTTGCCCGATATCTGGTATGGAGCAGGAACAGGTCCCTTTGGGCTCTTGTAATACCCACATAGCACAAACGACGCTCCTCTTCAACATCATCATCTGAATCCTTTGATTGCGAGTGTGGTAATAACCCTTCCTCAAGACCGGTGATGAAAACAACTGGAAATTCCAGACCCTTTGCGGCATGCAGTGTCATCAGGGTAACTGTATCTGCGGCATCATCCCACTTGTCAATATCTGCAATCAGTGACACCTCTTCTAAAAATCCCTGGAGTGAACCATCCGGATTTGAAGCATCATACTCACTGGCTGCTGTTACCAGCTCCTCAATATTTTCCAGCCTCTCCTCGCTATCACCTTCGTAAGAAAGTACCAAATAATCTGCATACCCAACCTTATCGATAACCTCTTTTACAAATCCCATTACAGGATAGGTTGGAATCTTATGCAATTCAGAAATGATATCACCAAAACCTTTCACGGCCTTGGAGCTTTTTCCCTTAATTTCCTGAATCTCATTAACTCTGGATATCGCCCCAGACATATTTGTATTATCCAACATCGCCCACTCTCTTAATCGTCTTATAGTCGTTGCTCCGATGCCTCTTGCAGGCACATTCACAACTCTTTCAAGAGAGAGGTCGTCATCTGGATTAGCACAGAGTTTGAGGTAAGAGAGGATATCTTTAATCTCTTTTCTTTTGAAGAATGCAACACTACCCACAATTGAGTAAGGTATTCCTTCACGCAGCATGCGAGTTTCCAATACACGTGACTGCGCGTTTGTACGGTAGAAAACAGCTATATCGGAATGCCTATTCCCACTCCTGACAAATTCAGAAATGTTTGATGCTATCTCCTTTGATTCAACGTTCTCGTCCTCGCAGTGAATAATCCTGGCCTTGCTCCCTTCGCTATTCTCCGTCCAGAGGGATTTCGGCTTCCTTGACAGGTTGTTATTGATTATTTCAGAGGCGACATGAAGAATGTTCTTCGTTGAACGATAGTTCTGTTCCAGCCGGACTGTTTTTGTATCAGGATAATCTTTTTCAAAATTGAGTATATTCCGTATATTGGCGCCGCGCCAACCATAAATAGATTGATCAGGGTCTCCGGTTGCACAGATATTTTCATATCTCTGCGCCAGCAGTTGTGTAATTGCGTACTGAGCATGATTTGTATCCTGATACTCATCAATAAGTATATATCTGAACTTCTCCTGATATTTCTCCAATACGTCAGGAAACTTCTTAAACAGATGTACAACCTTGAAAAGCAGGTCGTCAAAATCCAGCGCATTATTAGCCTCAAGATATTTCTGATACTTTGTGTATACCTTTGACACAACATCATTATAATAGCCTGACTTATACTCAGCAAATTCCTCTGCTGACAACAACTCATTTTTAGCATTACTTATAGATGCTGCAACTGCACTTGGTCTCCAGTGATCAGTGTCCAGTTTCAGTTCTTTCATAATATCCTTTATGCACTTGGCTTGATCCCCGGAATCATATATGCTGAAGTTTCTGGTAAATTCCAGATGCTCAATTTCACTACGCAAAATCCTTGAACACATGGCGTGAAAGGTAGAGATCCACATACCCCTGAGATCGAGAAACTCACCCAGCCGCTCCTTCATCTCATTAGCGGCTTTATTAGTGAAAGTTATGGAAAGAATATTTGACGGATCAGTCCCCTGCTCAACAAGGTACCCCACCCTGCGAGTAATCACCCTCGTCTTGCCGCTGCCAGCGCCTGCGATCACTAGCAGAGGCCCTTCAACATGCGTAATCGCCTCTTTTTGAGATTCAGTTACATTGTCTAAGATGTTCATGATTTTAATATTACACCACGGAATAGTCACGGGGATACACTGATTTACTCATACTTCTCCTCACTTCTTCTGTGCAATCAAACTCACCACTGATTTCTGATCCGCTATCTCACCTTCTCTGTAATAAAGTATACGGAAATCTCCGAAGGAATCCAGGAGCTCGTTGTGCTTTAACAGATAGGCCGGGTTTTTGGGACCTGGCGCATCTTTCCCATATTTTAGCTGATCTATGGAATATGTCTCGAACATAACCATACCTCCCTTCTTCAGTCCTTCCTTGATTTGAGGTATGAGAGATTTCTGCGTGTAGTAAAAACAGGTAATGAGATCATACTGATCAGCGGATATCTTGTACTCTTCCAGATCAGCTGCAAATGCATTCAGTGCCACACCGCTTTCCCGGGCAAAAAGCTTGGCTTTCTCTATAGCTTTCTCAGAAATATCACAACCGTCTACGTCAAAACCATTCCCCGCGAGAAATACCGCATTTCTCCCTTCTCCCATAGCCAGAACCAGGGCCTTACCTCTAACCAGAATACCCAGCTTCTCCTTCAGAAACTTTAACGGGTCCTTACCGTATAGATATTCCCCGGTATCATAGCGTTTGTTCCATCTACTCTTATCTTCTTCACTGGCATTAATAATCTGGCCAAAACAGAAGAACAAGAGAGAGAGAATAGTTGTGGAAATTAATGTCATTTTCATACAAAATGGAACTGCTTATTCACAAGCGGGAAAGATATTATTGTTTGTTTGGAGAGATGATAATCTTGTTGAAACCAAGATTGATAAGCAAATACAGCCAGATGATAGATTCATCACTAGTTAAAATTACCTGGTACGACGTCTAAAACTCCGGCACATTGACTTTCTGCCTCAACTCTTCTGCATTTTTTAACATCTTTGCCTGTCGCTCCTTAATTGACAATGGATCTAGTTCAACTAAATTATAGCTTAAAACCTGATCATCTTTAATTTTGAATGGCCATACTAATTCGGAGAAAAAGTCGATAGGGAATATTTCGTAAACAGGTGCCTTTATCTTTTCAAATACTATTGTTCGTTCATGGGTAAGTGCGCCATCCTCATCCTTTCTCTCTATCATTATTTTTCTGGTGCCATAAAATGTAAATGGCATTGAAACAGGGCTTTCTCCAATAAGTTCATCATCAACATATACCAACGCATTACTGGGATTTGTTTTAACAGTTATAGACCTGGTTACACAACCGGAAAAAGCAAAAACTGCAGCGACGAGGATCAGAAGATGGAAGGATCGTATCGTTTTTATCATGACAATGTTTACCCTATAAACTGCAAGTTAAAAATATTTTATAAATTTTTCGTCTGTTTATCAGGTATCTAAATCTCTTATCCATATGGATGGAGAATCAAGAGAAACTAATTCGCCCTGGCCCTGCAAAAACTATCCCCTTTTTCTATCATGAGGATAGAACAATGCCGCTTCAGGCGCAGTATAGGAATGTAAATCATGGACTGACCCTTCCCCCTGAGCAGAAGGTGACCTGGCTTCAAAAGCAAGGGTGCCATCATAAATCCCGTTATGCAGATCTTTTATTGTCCTGTAACCAATAGTTTGCATTGCATGCAATAAGCTCTTAATAATATACTCACCAAAATGAGCAACTGAGCCTTTATCAACTACCGTACCCGATACACCCTGAGCAATCTTAATCTTATCGTCACTTGAATAGTATCTCTTGTCACCACCTTTATCCATTGCCTCTAAAGATGCCATGCCTCTATATTTTTTTAGCCTGACTCCGCTTTCGTAATAGTAGTCACCCGGGGCTTCATTCGTACCAGCAAGCAATGAGCCAAGCATTACGTTACTTGCGCCTAATGAGAGTGCCTTGACTATGTACCCTATGTTGGCGACCCCTCCGTCCGCGATTACCGGTATTCCTGCATACTCTCTCGCAAACTTTGCACAGTGGTAAACCGCAGATCCTTGAGCCCTTCCAACAGCCATTGTATCCTGTGTGATACAGATAGAACCTGCTCCCATACCTATGCGAAGGCCATCTACACCTTTATCAATAAGCGATTTACATTGTTTTGCCGTTACAACATTTCCACCGATAACATCTATTTCCGGATAACTTTTCTTTATATACTCTATCATATTATACTGGTAAATTGAGTCACCCTGAGAGGCATCAATCACTACCACATCCACCCCGGCATCTACTAATTCTTTGAGTCTCTCCTTGTCTTCATCTCGTGTTGAAATTGCAGCTCCAACCAATAGCTGTTTTTCTTTATTCTTTGAAGCTAAAGGAAAATCCTTATTTTTTAACAGATCCGACCTGCTCATTAAGGACACCAGACGGCCGTTTTTGTCCACTAAAGGCAGCTTGCCTTTCCTGGACTCTTTGAGTATTTTATTCCCTTCCATAAGAGAAATACCCGCAGTTGCCGTAATAAGCTGGTCAACCATAACTTCTCGCAATTTCTTTGTTCTATCTAATTCAAAATCTATATCTCTCCGCGTAACGATACCTATTAATTTAGTTTTTAATGTCCCGTCTTCGGTTATTGGTATACCGGAAAACCCGTATGTCTCTTTAATATCATCAACATCTGAAATTGTATTTTCAGGACTGAGAGTTACCGGGTCGGTAATGAAGCCATTTTCAAATCTTTTTACCTGTCTTACTTCTCTGGTTTGTTCTTCAATTGTGTTGTTGTAATGTATTATGCCAATCCCACCCAGAAGGGCCAGATAGATGGCCATTTTTGACTCCGTTACCGTATCCATCGGAGAACTGACAAGTGGTCTTTTTATCTTCAGATTCCTTGTAAGATTTGTTTCCAGATCAACATCTTCTATAGAAAAACCGATATGACCCGGCAACAGGATAAAATCACTATATGTCGTCCCCCCGCCGTCGCCGAAGAACTCTTCCGCACTAAATCCATTTTCTGGCATTTTTTATCACCTATAATAACATGTAAGGATCCACATCTATCATCATCTGGACCTTTTTTGAATTTCTATTCTCGTTTTCAATGCTTGTTAAAACTGTATGCAGGTTTTTAAAGCTATCCGCCTTCACGATTAAGTGCCATCTATAGTTGTCTTTAACCTTGACAATCGGTGCTGGCGCGGGACCTAAAATACCAACTTTGTCTTTACGCAAACCGGCCAGAAGCGAACCATTGGACAATTTTATTGCATTCATTAACTTTTCTGCAATATCCGAGGCCTTCTCTTTTACATCCTGATCCGTTTTCCCACGTAAGACAACTCTGGCCAATCTTCCATATGGAGGATAATAAAGTTGCTTTCTATATTCAAGTTCTTTTTTGGCAAAACCGTCATAGTCATGTAAAGCAGCATGCGTAATACTATAATGCTCCGGATTATAGGTCTGAACGATAACCTTTCCTCCTTTTGCACCTCTTCCCGTTCTACCTGCTACCTGGCAAAGCAATTGGAACGTTTTTTCGCTTGCCCGAAAATCAGGCAGATTGACAATCGTATCTGCAGAAAGGACTCCAACTAAAGTAACATTTGGAAAGTCGAGCCCTTTTGCTATCATTTGAGTGCCTAAAAGGATATCTATATCACCTCGTCGAAAAGCACTTAGGGCCTTTTCGTGAGAATCCCGCCCCCTCATTGTGTCACCATCCATCCTCAGGAGATTGTGCCTGGGAAATCTAGCCCTGATCAACTCCTCCATTCTCTCCGTACCAAAACCCGTAAAACGGATACCTGGAGCACAGCAATCAGGACAATCTCTGGGAACAGCTTCTTCCGCAAAGCAATAATGACATATTACCGCATCTTTCTTTTTATGGTAAGTAAGAGAGATGTCGCATCTTTTGCATTTTAGTACAAATCCACATCTTCTACAACTTATAAAAGGTGAAAATCCACGTCTGTTTAAAAGCAACAGCACCTGCTCTTTTTTAGAAAGGCATTTCTTCATGCTAAGTTCAAGATAATCTGATATCGGCTTCTGCCCTTTACCACCGAATATCTCACGTCGCATATCAATTACTTCCACTCTGGGAAGAGGTTTATGCCCAACCCGATTCTTCAGAGTGACACATTCATACTTACCAATATCTGTGTTATGGAAACTCTCAAGAGAAGGTGTAGCGGAACCGAGTACAACCACCGCATTTTCATATGCCGCCCTGACGACACTCACATCGCGAGCGTTATAACGCGGAGAAGTGTCCTGTTTGAACGTATTCTCATGTTCTTCGTCAATTACGATAAGTCCCACATCTTCTAAAGGAGCAAATATTGCCGAACGGGCTCCAACAACAACATCCGCATTGCCATTCTTAATTTCCCACCATTGATCACTTCTCTGTCGCTCAGTCAAACGGCTGTGCAGGACGGATACTCTATCAAAACGTGATTTGAACCTTTCAATAGTTTGTGGCGTCAGGGATATTTCAGGGACCAGAACAATCGCCTTCATCCCCAAAGCAACCACTTCTGTGATCGCCTGAAGATAGACCTCTGTCTTGCCACTTCCTGTAACGCCCTTCAGTAAAACTACACTATGCTTCTTTTCTCTTATTTTTTTCTTAATAAGTCTGATTGCTACTTCCTGCTCTTCGGTTGAAGAGAAATGAGATGTTTTCTTGAAGTGTTTTCCTGCAAAGAGGGGATCGCTTACTTCTATTTTATCAAGGGTTATAAAGCCTCTATCTCGAAGCCTGTTAACACTATCCATTTTGCACTTGCTGATACTTGCCAATTCCGAAAATGTTATCTCTCCCACCTCAGCAAGAACCTCCAGCACCCTTGCCTGTTTTGGCGCTCTCTTCTTGATTGTGGAAATCATCTCCTCTACAGAGATTCCATCTTTACATAATTTTATAACGTTTATTGTCCTGGATTTAATACCCCTCCTTACCACAGATGGTAGAAAGGATTCCAGAGCTTCACCCAAACCGCAAAAATAGAAATTAGCCATCCATTCCGCAACTGCTAACATTTTGGAATTCAAGATAGGCGTTGTGTCGATTACGTGTATTATGTCCTTTAGCGTCTTTACGTCTGATATATTGGTTAACCCGACACAATACCCAACAACGGTTCTTCTCCCGAAAGGCACCTTAACCCTTTTACCGATTTCTACCTGATTTACTAAAGATGGTGGGATTTTGTAGTGAAATTTTTTATTGAGAGGGATATCCAGGACAACTTCGGCAAACTTTCCATAAGCCATTGCAATATAAGCCCTTACAAATATTTTAAATCGTAATAATATTGCAGAATAGTATCACATTTATAATAAAGTGTCAAGATAAGCATCGGTATGGAAGCATATTATCCTTGCTTTACTGTACCAATATTTCTATAAAATATTGTCTCTAAGGGACTTCTTTATGTGCGCAAGCATAGGCCTTATAACGCGCTCACGTCTCAAAAGAAAAATAATATTATTCCTCTATGCCTTGTTTTAACCAAACGACACTATGAAGATAGTTGAATGGCATGTCATAACATTCTCAATTGCTATGTTTGCAGCAGCAACAGGAATCTTCATTTATTTGCCATCTATCAGCAACATATCTATCAGTAGTATTAAAAGTGAAGCTCCAGTTACCATTGCCATTAACATTGATGAATTGTGCAGGGTAGACGTAAAAGAGAACAAATGGGAATATGTAGTGTTACATCACAGCGCGACTAACGAAGGAAGTGCAGATAACTTTGACAAATATCACAGAGAGAAAAAAAAATGGAAGCACGGTTTAGCCTATCATTTCGTAATCGGCAACGGTAACGGTTCCGGCAATGGTGAGATTGAAGTGGGCGATAGATGGAAGAAACAGATTCATGGTGCGCATACTGCCAATATGGACCTTAATCGAATCTCTATCGGCATCTGCCTTGTTGGAAATTTTGAAACTGATGAACAGCCTACAAACAACCAGATAGAATCTCTCATAAGCCTGGTCGCCTATTTCTCTGAAAAATATCACATCCCTAAATCACGCATCGTCAAACATAGCCAGGTTCTTCAAAAAGGTACCGCATGTCCCGGCAAAAACTTTCCCTATAAACAACTTATTAGTGAAGTAAGCGCTTTACAACCGCTGTAAAACCAATATACAGCTTAGTGATGGTTAATCAAGCGGAGCAGCCCCATCTTCTTATCCGTTATCAAATAATACATTTATCTTACTCGACAATTCTAATAATTTAGAAGGTTTTTTAATGCAAATACTAATCAATTAAAGATATCATTATATCCATCACATTAGTCATTGTCGGACCGGTAATTATGTGCTCTCCGGTTTTTTTGAAGAAATTATAAGAGTCGTTTTTATTCAAAAACTCATCCGGGTTTAGACGGAATTTTTCTCTGGCGGCTTTACAGGTATTAGAATCAACTATTGCGCCGGTGGCATCTGTCGGTCCGTCTGTACCATCAGTACCCGCACTCAAAATCACTACGCCTTCAAATCCTTCGATTTCCATCGCAGCAGAGAGTGCAAATTCCTGATTTCTACCACCCTTTCCTTTACCCCTTATCGTAACGGTTGTTTCGCCTCCTGCAATTATACATGCGGGTTTGGAGACAGGTGTACCGGTTCGACTAACCTCTTTGGCAATCGCTGCAAAAAACTTAGCAACGTCCCTGCTTTCACCTTCCACCAGAGAGGAGAGAACTATCGTATTATATCCCAGATCTTTAGCTCTCTTTTCAGCTGCATCCAATGCTATTTTATTGGAACCGACAATTACGTTTTGAGTGTTATCAAATATTTTATTACCATTTTTGGGAGTTTCTTCTATCTCCCCCATCTTTCCGCTCCTGAGAAACCCGCAAACGATATTCGGTATTTTCTCTTCTAACGTGTATTTCTGAATTATTGCATAAGCATCTTCAAAAGTGCTTTCATCCGGTACCGTAGGGCCGGATGCTATAATATCCATCGGGTCTCCGACTACATCAGAGAGCATAAGTGTGATAAGTGTTGAAGGGTATGCAGCCTTTGCAAGCTGTCCTCCTTTTATCGACGATAAATGTTTTCTTACCGTATTGATTTCATCGATAGTCGCACCGCAAGCAAGCAGTTCAGCGGAGGCCGTCTGTATATCCTGTAGAGTTATCCCTTTGTGTGGCTGAACAAGTAAGGCTGATCCGCCACCGGAGATAAGACAAATAATCAGATCTTTTTCGCCTGTTCCGGATAAAAGCCTGAGTATGTCCGAAGCACCTCTTTCACCGTTTTCATCCGGAATGGGATGTGACGCTTCGACAGTTTCAATCTTTTTAAGGGACAAACCATGATCGTATTTCACTACAATAATACCGTTATCTATTTTATCTCCAAGAAGCCCTTCCATCGCTTTAGCCATTGGAGCACATGCCTTCCCACCACCGACTACATATATATTCTCATAATTATTGAGGTTATATTCTCTCTCTTCTACTATAAGTGTAGAATCCCGAATACTGACTTTTTCCTTAACTAACTGTCCAGGATCTAATATATCAAGTACGTGTCTAAAGATTTGATTAGCGTGTTTTCTGAGACTAGGCATTTTCACCTCATGAATATTTTAACAAGAAATTTTCAGGGTTAATGTAGGATTGGTCAAGCGAAGCTTATGCATCAAAAATCTTCCAGAGGGGCATTAAATTGAAGTAATATTTATTTTTGTTTCAGAGCACTTACAAACTCTTTTCCAAATTCCAGGCACTCTTTCAATGTTTTATCTTCCGGAATTAATTTTATTCTCAGGGACGGCTTATGAAGCTTTATGTGTAGCCCGCTCAGTCTGTCCTCAACCATTTTCGTAGCTTCGCCACTCCAACCGTAAGAACCAAAAGCAGACCCCAGTTTAATCTTGAGTTTAACGGAGGAGAGAAGGGTAAGTGCATCCCAGACAGGCCTTGGAGCATCCCCAACAATTGTTGGGGATCCGACAATTATACCATCTGCTTTTTCAATGGCATCCCTGACAAATTGAGGATCGGTATCATTTACATCTAACATTTTGACATTCACACCTTCTCCTGAAATCCCTTTGGCAATGGCTTCCGCCATCTTTTTCGTGCTTCCATATATACTGACATACAGAATTAAAACATTTTTTATTACATCTGTTTGGGCATGACTCCAGCTAAGGTAGCTTTCAATATATTTCTGTGGATTTCTACGTATAATCGGCCCATGTGCGGGCGCAATAGTATCTATCTCTAATTCTTCAATTTTTTCGATAGTGTTGAGGATATGCGGTTTAAAGGGACGCATTATGCTATCATAGTAATAGTGGAATTGAGGGTCAAAATCACCGACCATATCATCAAACATTCTTTCATCACAATAATGTGCACCAAATGCATCGCACGTAAAAAGGATTTTCTCCTTATCTAAATAGGTGAAAACGGTATCCGGCCAATGTAAATACGCTGCGGGAATAAATTTGAGTTTGCAAGTACCCAGATCTAAAACAGAGCACTTATCAGTAGTTATCACATCAAAGGGTACATTGAGTATGTTTTTCAGCAAATGACCGCCGGCTTTTGAAGCGATAAGCTTTGCATTGCATGCGTATTTCAGTAACTCTGGAAGTGCACCTGTATGGTCAGGCTCTGTATGACTTACAATGATATAATCAATATCGGCAAGATCAACCTGTGAATTAATTCTTGAAATAAACTCTGTTGTGAAAGGCTCTTTAACCGTATCTATTAACGCAGTTTTTTCATCCTTAATCAGATAAGAGTTATAAGTTGTTCCGTGATCAGTCTTGAAGATTAAATCAAATATTCTCATTTCCGGGTCTAATGCTCCAACCCAATAAATATTATCTTTTATTTTCAATCCATCCATATTCTAAGCCTTTTCGAATAGTTTCTTATAGAATAAATTAGAAGCATGAAATCCAAAACTCCAATTCCGGAAATATCTGCCCGACTAACGCCCGCTTGTTGGACGGACAGGGCAGGCAATAGGCACATATTGGTAATTCAGGAGCCTTAAGCGCCTATTTATTATCACTCTCAACCGCAGCAACAAGCTTTTCAAAAAAATCAGGTATTGCCGAATTCACCCTGCTCCAGTTCGGTATGAGTGGAGAATCGGTCGGGTCTTTAAGGAATTGATCGCCACTCATCTTGAGTCCGTTGGTAAAGGCTTCCACGGCCTTTGTCTCAAGATGCCGGTCAAAATACAACCCGTTTATTGCAGAGTCAGTTTCATATTTTTCAATAAAGGCCTGGGCTGTCCTTAGATATGTGGTCCTCAATGTTCTGAAGAAACCGTCATTAAATACTATGCCCGTACTCGCCAGTGTGGTGAAAAGGGTTCTGGTAATGTCCATGCTCATCTTCATTAATCCTGTTGTAATATCTACTTCAGAGAGCGGTTGGTGTTTATGTTCGTACGTCTCACATATGTCTACCTGACATATCCTTTTTTTGGAACAATTCCTATATATTTCTGCCAAGACTCCTACCTCCAATCCCCAATCACCGGGTATTCTGTTTACCCTTGCCAGATCAGCCAACATGGAAAATTCTCCAGCCAGAATATATCTAAAGCTATCCATATATTTCAGGAAGTCAAGATCCCCCAACAACCTGCGCAGAGCCCTCAACAGGGGAGTCACAAAGAGTCTGGTTACCCTACCATGCATTCGATCAGTAATGCGACTATAATACCCTTTGCAGAATTCAAAATCCAGATTGTGATTTACAACCGGGTAACATAATCTCGCAAGGAACTCTCTGCTATATGTCAGAACGTCACAGTCGTGCAACACAATTACCTTTGATTTTTCACTTGCCAGAACATAACCATAAGCCATCCACGCAGACCTACCTTTACCATCGGCACCTGCAGAGACGTTTTTTTCATCAAGCAGTTTATAGAGTTTCTTCACCCGGGGACCATCATTCCACATCAATGTTACATCCTGAGGCAAAACAGAAAAGAATTTCCTGGCATATTCAAATTGTTCCTTATTAAATCTTCCCAGGGTAACAACAATCTGTTTTAAGTACTTAACGTCCTTTAATACATTAATAATTTCTGGTAATGCAGTACCTTCCAGTTCTGTAAAAATTGTCGGTAATACGAGAGCAATTGGCCTCAGACGTGAGAGCATTTTTATCTCAGCCTCCAATTTGGCAATATCCCTGTTGCCAAATCTGTGTAGTGTTGTAACTTCTCCCGACTGATGAAAGTCTCCCATAATACAACCCCCCCACTTAATTTGAGTCCTGACAAATTAATTAGCAACAATGTACCGAAAATGTACAGAGTACGTAAAGTAACAGCTCGCTAATTATTATTTTCCAAACAAACCTATAATCGCTTTATTCCAACCGGCCGGTCCGATACCATCGGCATAAGTAAGGTCATCAACCTTTATACGCTCTTCATAGTTTCCCAATTCCTTCTTTACAAGGAATTTCTTATCTACAGCTTCCAACATCGGAAGGTCATTTAAACTATCTCCCAGGCCAACAGTTAATATTTTTGCATCCGGATAATTCTTTCTGAAAATGCCTACCAGGATATTGACGGCTTTTCCCTTGTCATTCCCACCCATAAGGTACGCAAACCTTGCACCTTCAGTATAGTTGAAACCTGACAAGCTGATTTCATCTTGAATTTTCTTAACATCTTCTTCGCTACCATTAATAATAAAAGGTAACGAGTATTCCTTCTTCTGAGCAAGCAAAGCTTCTTCTCTACTCAAACCTGTCAACCCAACAATTTCATCTACCGTAAATTCGGCAATACTTTTTGCATTGATACCGGTTTTTATTTTTATTTTTTCAAAGACACTTTTGAGAATTTTATACTCAGAACCAATCTCTATCACTAAAAAGCCGTTATCAGTTCTATCAAACTCGCACTTCAAGTCATATTTTTCAGGAATATAAATAGCCCCTCCGTTTTCTAAGATAAAGGGTTCATTATTTGACAGCTTGTCTCGATAGATCTTGATTTCGTCCCTGGATTTACTGGAACATAAAATAAGATGAATACCTTTCTCTCTGAGCGATCTCAACGCTTTTTCCGCCTCACGATAAGAGTAAGTACTGTGATCCAGCAACGTACCATCTAAGTCCGTAAAAACGATTCTTATTTCATTATCACTCATATATATAAAAAATCTCTTTTTTTGGTAAATGTGTAAGCAATGGATTATAGCATTACTTTATTACTTATATCAAAAGATATATCCAACGCCCTGGCCGAGTGCGTTATCATACCAACCGATATTCTGTCTACTCCGGACTTCGCATATTCTTCAACATTTTCAATAGAAATATTACCTGACGCTTCTGTTAATATAGATCTGACGGATCCTGCATCACGACTATTCTTACACTCCTTAACCATTTCTACAGCTTCTTTTATTTTTGTGGGAGCCATATTGTCAAACAAAATTATATCAACGCCAGCATCCACCATCTCCTTGATCTGGCATAAATCTTCCACCTCGACTTCTATAAGTACTTCATTTGTTATTTGCTTCCTGGCTTTTCTTACAAGACTGCCTATATCACCGTTCTCTTTTTCCTGCTCCATAATTTCGAGATGATTGTCTTTTATCAGGATCTGGTCATACAGCCCCATTCTATGATTAGCACCCCCACCAATTTTTACAGCATATTTTTCCAGATAGCGCCATCCGGGAGTTGTCTTCCGTGTATCCAGAATCTGAGTTTTATGTCCCTCGACTTTTTCCGCAAACTTATTAGTGGCCGTTGCTATGCCAGAAAGCCTCTGTAAAAAGTTAAGTACCAATCTTTCTGCAGACAACAATGATATCGTCAAGCCTTTAACGACCGCAATTACTGAACCTTTTTCAACCCTTGAGCCATCTTCAATATTTACCGTAAACAGCAAATCCTTATCTATCTGTGAAAGGACATATCCGGCAACCGGCAGACCCGCAACAATACCGCTCTCTTTCGCTATTAATACACCTTCTGATTCAGAACCTTCAGGAATGAATATTTTGGAGGTTATATCCCCCGTACCTATATCCTCCTTTATAGCCAGCTGAACAATCTCTTCTATTTTTTTTAAATCAAATTCTGTCTGCATGTTTAGACACAAATTTCACTAATTAACACTAATTTTTATAAAACTACTCTTTTGTGGGACAGACTCTCTTCTCCAAAATTAACCAGTAATCCTAACTTGAGCTTTGATGCAGCAAGGTAGTTTAGGGTTTGTTTTACATGGCCACTGGTAAGGCATTCTATCGCTTTTGATTCCAATATTATCTTGTCATATACTACAAAGTCCGCATTATATCCCCTTGGTAGTATAATATCTTTATATCTTATTTTATAACTTTTTTCCCGTGAAAAGGGTATTTGATTGATTGAGAACTCATACTCCAGTGCATCCTTGTAAACCACCTCACTATGCCCTTTGCCAAGTGTTCCATGCACTTCCATACACAAGCCAATTATTCTATACGCTTCTTCCCTATAAATTAACCTATCTTCCATGATATTTAGTTAACTGTCAATTTGTGTTAATTCGTGAAATTCGTGTCTACGGTTTCCATCCCCATCTCCGACTGCAATTTCAGCACCCTGTCTCGTATTTCCGCTGCCTTTTCAAAGTTGAGATCGCTGGCGGCCTGAAGCATATCTTCTTCAAGCTCTCTTATATATTCCTGTGTTACGTATTCCGCCTCATCTTCTTTAACCATCTGCCGTGCAATCTTTTTTGAAGCACTTTCATCTTCAATACTTTTTCTTATTCCCTTGCGAATAGTCTGTGGCGTGATATTATTCTGTTTATTATGTTCATGCTGAATCTTGCGCCTTCTCTCAGTTTCATCCATAGCCCTCTGCATAGACTGAGTTACTTCATCAGCGTATAATATAACCTCTGCGTTTACGTTTCTTGCTGTACGTCCTATTGTCTGTATAAGAGATGTCTCGGAACGAAGGAACCCTTCCTTATCAGCATCCAATATTGCTACCAATGATACCTCCGGCAGATCAAGCCCTTCTCTCAACAGGTTTACACCGACAACTACGTCAAACTTTCCAAGCCTAAGGTCTTGAAGTATCTCTACCCGCTCAATAGCATTAAATTCTGAATGCAGATACATTCCTTTAAGGCCCTCCTCTTTTATGTATTCACTCAAATCTTCAGCAAGCCGCTTGGTTAATGTTGTCACAAGTACACGCTCCTTTTTATCTACTCTCTTCCTGATCTGCTGCAGAAGATCTTTAACCTGAGTCTTTGCAGGCAATATCCTTACTATCGGGTCCAAAAGGCCTGTCGGCCGGATTATCTGCTCAACAACCTTGCCATGGCACTTATTTAACTCGTACTCCGAAGGAGTCGCTGATACCAATAATACCTGTTTAACTAATGATTCCCATTCGTCGAAACGTAAAGGCCTGTTATCCAGAGCGGAAGGAAGCCTGAAACCATATTTCACCAGAGTCTCTTTCCGTGACCTGTCCCCCGCATACATTCCTCGAATCTGAGGAATTGCCACATGAGACTCATCAACAATCATGAGGAAATCATCAGGAAAATAATCTAGTAGTGAAAACGGACGATCTCCCGGGGCACGGCCACTGATATGGCGAGAATAGTTTTCAATACCATGGCAATAGCCTATCTCTGACAACATTTCCATATCGTAACGAGTTCTTGCCTCCAGGCGCTGTGCCTCAAAATCCTTGTTTTGAGAACGCAGCTCCTTCAACCATGCATCAAGCTCCTCTTCAATAGATTCGATAACACCCTCAATCTTACCTTCGGGCATCACAAAATGCTTGGCCGGATAGATAGATATCTCTTCCATCTCCTCTAATTTATTTCCTGAAACCGGATCAATAATCGAAAGGCCATCTACCTCATCACCAAATAGTTCGATACGGTAGGCAAATTTTTCATATGCGGGATATACATCTATCACATCACCATTAACACGAAACACGCCACGTTCAAATTTAATATCACTTCTTTCGTAAAGTATGTTAACGAATTTCAGGAGCAGCGCATCCCGCTCTATCTCCTGCCCCTTTTTTAACTGCACATACATCTCCCGATACTCCTCCGGAGAACCCAGACCGTAAATACACGAAACGCTTGACACTAATATCACGTCCTTACGTGACATAAGGGCGCTTGTTGCCGCCAGGCGAAGGCGGTCTATCTCCTGGTTTATTGTCGCCTCTTTTTCAATATAGATATCCCTCTGTGGAATATAGGCCTCCGGCTGGTAATAATCATAATAACTTACAAAATACCCCACCGCATTTTCCGGAAAATACTCTTTGAATTCGCTGTAAAGCTGTGCGGCGAGAGTTTTGTTGTGGGACATCACGAGTGTCGGCCTGTCCAGATTCTTTATAACATTTGCCATGGTAAAGGTCTTTCCTGAACCTGTTACCCCCATGAGAGTCTGGAGCTTTTCACCTGACTCAAAGGCCTTTGTTAATTTTTTTATCGCCTCGGGCTGATCACCCTGTGGTTGATATTCTGCTGACAATTTGAAGATAGACATATTATATAATTTGCACCGCTTCGCTACGCAATTGGAGATTGAGGGATTGAAGAATTCCAGATTAAATCAGAGTTAATTAGTGTTATTCATAAAATTAAGTGGCTAACTACCTTTATAAAGCTTTGTATTCTTATACTTAACAATCCCCTCGTCAATTAGCACTTTCACTATCGATGCAATAGGAACGGCAAGTAAAAGGCCCAGGAATCCTAATATCTGACCACAAATCAAAATTGACAGTATGATGGCAACCGGATGCAATCCCAGTTTATCACCTACAATTTTTGGTGTCATTACCGTACCTTCCAGGAATTGTCCAATCCCAAAAACCAGTCCGACAAGCAGTATATGAGTGATATCCTGAAATTGAATAAAGGCCAGAATGATAGCGGGTATCAGTCCAAACCCGATTCCAACATAAGGTATCATATTCCCAAACCCGCCCACAAAGGCCAGCAGAAAAGACATCGGAATCCCTATGATAGTTAGCCCTATACCATAAATGATAGAGAGAATAGCACAAACGGCCATCTGCCCCCTGAAAAATGCTTTAAGGTTTCCATCTATCTTGCTGATAATACCGGATATCTTCTCTTTCTTTGAAGCCGGCAGCAACTCCTCACCCTTTGACATAGCTAAATCAAAGTCCTTCAGGAGATATACCATAACAACCCCAAAGACAACAATGTTCATAACTATTCCGAAGAATCCAAACGTACTGTAAAATACATTCTTTATAATTCCCAGCACAAAGTTCATGGCTTCCGGCACATACTTTTTCATCTTAAGCACAGGACCTGGAATACTATATTTTGTGTTAACCGGTTCTTTAGTTGCAACCTTCTTTACCTTTTGTTCTAGTGGCTTCCCGTCCTTTATCTCCTTTTCATTAGTTGCCTCGATTTGCAGTTTTGATTTAAGAAATATTCCAACTTCGGTATCACCATATTCCTCTATTATCTTTCCTACTTTTTCTTGATATTTTGGATATTGTTCTTTTAACGCAGTTCCAACACGCTGAATACCAGTAACCGTTTTAGGAACCGTATATGTTAGTAATCCTCCCATAATCAGAAATACAAGGGTTAACAATATGGCAACCGACAGACCACGCGGTACACGTGTTTCTGCGAATATTATCTTTCTCTCTGAGATAAAATCAACTACAGGGTCAAAGATATATGCAACAGTAAAGGCAAGGAAAAATGATATCAGGATACCTTTCAGGAAATAACATAATGTGAGGAATAGAGCCAGTACACATAATATTGACAATGCCCTTATCCACACATTTTCAAATAATTTTTGTTTTTCCATAAATTTTTAGCCCCTTTCAAATTACTAATTCTCACGCAAAGTCGCGAAGAACGCTAAGAAAGAAAAATACTTTTAAGATCAAAAAACCGCTTTGCGGTCTTTATGTGAAAACTTCTTTTTCCTTCCGTCAGGAGGCTATTCATCCAAACCGTTTACGATTCGCGTAATGCCATCCTTCATCAAGTTTTCGCCAAAGTTCAATAAGTAGCCCAGCTTACATCCTGTTAGTCGAAGATAGGTTAATACTTGTTTCTTATGTGCTTTTGTAATAGATTCAACCGATTTTAATTCCAAGATTACCTGTTATCAATAATAATGTCTGCCCTGAATCCTTCGTCGAATTTTATCCCGTCATATTCTATTGGTACGGAAACCTGCCTTTCAACATTTAAATCACGCTTCTTTAGCTCATGTGTTAATACAACTTCATACACAATCTCGTAAACACCGGAACCAAGTGTTTTATGAATTGCAATTGCAGTATCAACTACTACTTTCCCAATCTCATTTTCAGTCATTACTCTTTCTTTGTTCCTTTGCGCTCTTTGCGGCTCTGCGTGAGAACTCTCTTTTCCTCATTAATAAAAATGAGATCTTTAATTCTTTTTACTGTTTCTGTCCCTATACCATTAACCCCACACAACTGTTCTATACTGTTAAAGGAGCCTGTTCCCTTTCGATATTCAACAATTGCCCTGGCCTTTTTCTCGCCAATTCCAGGCAGGATTATAAGCTCGAACCATTCCGCCCTGTTCAAGTCAATCTTTAACTTTATGGAGTCAGGATCACTGTCTACAACCTCAGTCTCCGGAAGCCACCAGTGCTGATCTGATGCGTATTTGATCCCTGTTCCGATTAAGAGTGTAGTTATCAGGAAAAGTGTGGCAAGTGATTCCTTTCTTGAAAATTCAAAAATCTTTAATGGTCCCGGCAGTTCTGACATTACGTTAGTAAGTATATGAAATGACAAGGTCTTACATATTTATAAAGATATATGGAATTTTAGTTATTTACTACCTTCGGTCAAGCAAATTCCACAATTCCTGAATTCCCAAATCACTGAGTTCCTTAATTGCAGTCGAAATCTTTTGCCTTGAACTACTTAAGGGCGTATTGTAGAATTTTTGCTTATGGAGGAAAACCATCTTAAACTTACAGATATCAGGACAGAAAATGAACCTGACAAGCGCCTTGTTGAGAAGGTATTTTCCTATAATCAGGAGCACGTCTTCAGGTGGTGGAATGATCTTTCGGCAAATAATCAGAAAAATCTTTTAAACCAGTTAAGACTCATTGACTTTACACTACTCCAAGATCTTATTGAAAAACACATCGAAGAAAGTACGCTTACAAACTCAAAGACAACCATTCTGGAACCACCGGAAATCATCCCAATTCCACAAAATGATATAGAGAAGTCACGTGCGGCTGAGGCTAAGGAAATTGGTGAAAACGCTTTAAGGACCGGCAAGGTTGCTGTCGTCACGGTTGCCGGAGG
>JABGRF010000261.1 GCA_018648405.1 Candidatus Scalindua sp. | reverse complement strand
AGTATGTCAAGCGCGTCCCTTATGCCCTGGGCGCCTGCCGGTGCACAGGCCATTGCAGTGTACATCCATGCCGAATTGAATGGTGTATAAGGATAGACTGACAATAGTGTAAAACAGCCTGCTCCGTTGACAATAACAACATTCTTCCCTAAAACCTTGAGTGCAAGTCTCAAGGCCAGAAGCCCGCCACACCCTGCACATAACGGTGTTCCTGGAGAGATGTTCTCATCAGCAGAAATAGATTTAAAACCTTTATAAGATTTAGTTTCCATAGATATAAACTCTTACAAAAACAAATTACTAAAATCATTCACCGCAAAGACGCAAAGCACGCAAAGATACTAATTTAATAAAAAGCGAAAGCCTTTGACTTTAAAGGATTTAAATCTAAAGTATTTCCTTTACCCCGCTTAGCGGGGCTTCGCGTTCTTTGCGTCTTCGCGGTGAAGAATTAATCAGTAGTTTTTCCTGCTATTTTCAACAGTTTGTTCATCTGCTGCATATCATTTTCTGTGTATAGAATCTCTGTTCCGGGAATGACTCCGGTATCAAGGCTCTTTTTCATCATATCAATAATGTGCTTAAATTCGACCTGGCTGATATCTTTACCACCCAACCCACCAATGAAAGAGAGCAGTACTTCCGGTCTGTGAGCGTCATGATAGAGAGCCGCAGATACATCTTTAAATAGAATACCACCTGAACCGGGACTGATGTTCTGGTCGATTACGGCAGCGGCTTTTATGTTACTTAAAAGCCTCCTGAGTTCAGCATCCGGAAATGGCCTTATAAGCCTTAATCTGAGAAGACCTGCCTTTATTCCATTTTCCCTGAACCCTTTCACTGCGGCCTTGCCTTTGACGGTAAAAGAGTTGCTCATTATCAGAACATACTCTGCATCTTCCATCATAAACGCCTCAATAGATGAGTACGATCTTCCAAAAACACCTTCAAACTCACTTGCCACTTCGTTGTACACCTCTAACGCGTTTAAAGATGCTAAATGCTGTTGATATTTAAAATATGAATATGCACTGCCGCCCAGGACAGCAACACCCTGTGCCATCGGTTCTGAAGCTTTCAAAAATGCGTGCTTTGGGTTGTATTCAGGCAGAAAGCCTTTAACCTCACTTTTGTCTGGTATTAACACGGGTTCTCTCGTAAAAGAGAGGTAGAATCCATCCATATTGATCATAACCGGCAGAAGGACCTTCTCATTTTCGGATATTTTGTACGCCATCAGGATGGTATCCAGTATCTCCTGGCATGTCTCCGCGTGAATCTGAATAATGCCTGTGTCCCTGGCAGAGAGAACGTCATTATGGTCAGGCTCAAGTGTGATCGGGGCAGAGACCGCTCTGGATACGTTAATCAGGACCAGTGGCACCCGCCATCCTGCAATGTTATAGAGCATTTCGAAACCGTACAGCAGACCCTGGCTTGAAGTAGCGGAGAAAACCCTTGTACCTGCGGCAGAAGCAGTGCCGGCTGCCGTAATCATTGAGTGCTCGGAATCCATATTGGTAAATATTGCATCCATGTTCCCGCCGTTAATCCATGTCGACAGGACCTCTATTATTTCCGATTGGGGTGTAATAGGGAAGGCGGGTACATAATCAACATCTGCCAGCCTTGCTCCCCACGCCGCAGCGTAATTACCGGTTAACATCTCCTTTACCATGCTCTCACCTCACGTTCTCTTGACACAGCACCTTTTGGACACTCATCCATACATGTAAAGCAGCCTTTGCAGTTCTCATAATCGATCTGAGGAAAACCTGATTCGTCGATAGAGATACAACTGTGTGGACAGTGGACAAAACAGGCGCGGCACATAGAACACTCTTCATAATCAATTACCGGTTTATACAGACGCCAGTTTCCTGTTTTCTTATCAATAGTATTTCCCATTGCGTAGACGCTGGGAGTACCCACACGAGGATTTGCATATTCCATCTTTACAATCCTGTTTCCATTGTATCCTTCTGAAGTCTTGATTCCAGATGTAGTGATATCAGGTGTATTGTCAAAGCAGATCAGGGCTGCTTCAACATTTTTACTAATAGATTCTCTTTTAAGATGTATATCCGTCAATTCCCTGATCACTGCCTTTTCTAATGTGTTCTTCGATATCATGCCTGTTAATTTACATGCACATGCCGCTGCTACACTGCTGAGGGCCGGTTTATTAATAATCTTCAATACTGTCTCTGTTATATCGACGGTAGTGACTTCTCCATTTACATCAAAAGCCTCTTTAACATGAGAAGGTGAGTAGTGCGTATTAACCATTGTTACTGTTTCGTTTTCGGTACCCTGTAATACGTTAGCGGCATTATCGCTGAGCAACGTCTCATCGGCTATAATGTTGATGTCAGGCCTGGTTATTATGCCTCTTTCCAGTATGGGGCTGTCAGACATTCTCGTAAAGGCCATAATCGGTGCGCCTCTTCTCTCAGCGCCATATACTGGAAAATCCTGGGCGTAATACCCCTCCATAAACGCCGCAGTTCCGACAATCCGGCTGGCAGTCTTCATTCCCTGACCGCCTCTGCCATGAAATCTTACTCTTTTAATTATGTCACTTTCTACCATTTTACACCTTGTGGACTAAGAACGTATTAAATATCTATTTGTGATAATTCGTCTCTTATCTTAAAATAACCTTTGCATCAACAGCCATTACATTTTTCTCATATGCCAGCAGGGGGTTCAACTCCACCTCCTTTATTGTACTAATATTTGTTATTAAATCGGAAATAATAATAATTGATTTCGCAATCTGTTCTATATCAAGAGCCTTAGAACCTCTGTAGCCGGAAAGGGCTGGATATGCCTTTATCTCCCTGATCATCTCTAGCGATTCTAATTCTGTTACAGGTGCTATCCTGAACGACACGTCCTTAAAAAGCTCTACCAGAACTCCTCCCATGCCAAACATAACCACGGGCCCGAACTGTTCATCGTGTAATCCTCCAACGATCAGGTGAGTAGCGTCAGGAATCTGTTTTTGTAATAAGACTCCAGATATTTTCGCATCCGGTATCTCTCCTTTAAAATCCGAAGTAATCTTACTATATTGTTCTTCCACTTCTTGCACACCCTGTATACCTAAAACTACACCGCCTGCTTCACTCTTATGGATCGCTTCTGCTGATGCAATCTTCATGACCAGCGGGAACCCAATCTCAGCAGATTTTTTTACAGCTTCTCCGGGTGATTTGACTAAAACCTGGGAAGGTACATCAATCCCGGAGAGCTTTACTATATCAAGAGATTCGTCAGGTAGTGCAATCTTCCTTCCGGAATCTGATATCTTTTTCACAATTATTTCTATTTCCCTCTTTCTTGAGGCATCATATACCATGCGCTTTACCTCTATCTACCAATATACTCATCGCCTTAACCGCTCTTGCGGGAGATGGAAAGACTGGAATACCTTTCAATTCAAATTGTTCCTTAGTCTTCTTTGTATATTCTCCACTGATAGTGCATACTACAACAGGTTTTCCAGACTCATCAGCCGATTGTGAAATAATATCCACCACACGTTCCGTCATCGTCTGCGGAGGCATTAACGGGATTACTATCGCGGCATCAAAATAGTCATTATCGACAAACGCTGTCTGCAACACGGTACCGAAATCTTCATCACCGGAACTGCCGGTCAGGTCTATCGGATTATTTAAAATAAAGAATTCCGGAAAATGATTTGAGAGTGATTCTTTAATTTGAGAGGGGGTACTTGCGACGTCTAGATCCTTAGCACAACACAGATCTGAAACTGCGACACCAAAACCGCCTCCATTTGTTAAAACAAGAATTCTGTTTCCTCTAGCCGGTTTCTGCATTGAAAGGACCTTGCAAGCATCAATAAACTCCTCTAAATTGTCAACCTCTACAATCCCGGATTTCTTAAACGCAGCTTTATAAACTTCATATTTACCGGCAATAGCCCCTGTATGAGACCTTGCCGCATCAACACCGGAATCTTCTCTACCAACCTTCAACACAACCATATGTTTGTCTCTGGAACAGCGGCTGGAGGCAGTGATAAACCTTCTTCCATCATCTACCGATTCCATATAAATACCTATAACTTTTGTAGACTCATCATCAGTTAGATACTCAATCAGTTCTGATTCGCCAACGTCAGCACGGTTACCATAACTTACAAATTTTGATACTCCAATACCTTCAAGGGATAACATATCCAGCATACTTATGGAATAGGAGCCGCTTTGAGACAAAATACTCAAATACCCTTTTGAAGGGCGTTTTACCTTTGACCATGGCAGAAAAAACGTACTGAAATCTGAATAGTTATCCAGAACACCAAGACAGTTCGGACCGATTATCCTGATACCATTTTCTCTGCTTATTCTTTTTATATTCTCTTCAATAGCCTCTCCTTTGTCACCTATCTCAGCGAAACCGCCACTTATAATTATGCAGTTTTTAATGCCGGATTCTATATGTTGATCAAGTATTTCAATAACATGACTTGAAGATATTGCTATGACTGAAAGATCTATTTGCTCTTTAATATCTGAGAGTGAAGGGTAGCATTTTAGTCCAAACACTGTGTCGTGATGCGGGTTCACAGGAACGACACTTCCTTTGAAACCCATTTGGAAGAGATTTTGTATAATTGTTGATGTAATATTTTGAGGATCTTCTGTAGCGCCTATTATGGCTACACTCTGTGGATTGAAGAACTTATCTATATACATTTGTTAGCAGCTCCATAAAAGAGTAGTGGTCCGGCCTGCCCAAAACAGTTAACCCGTAACACCCATATCTATTCACACTGAATCTAGGTCTCTTTTTTCCTCTTCTTTTCCTGCTTCTTCTTTAAGTTCTCTACATGAATAATAAGCGTATCAACTGTCTCCTTCAGTAGATCGAGTTCGTCTATTGTCAGATCGTTTAATTGTTCAAGATTGTACTCAATAGTATCGATTATTCTTTTAGAGGGGCGTTGCATAGGACGCATAAAATATGTAGTTATAGTTGCCACTATCGTTCCGAAAAAAATTACAGAACCCGCTACTATCCAGATACCACCGATAATCTTAGCAAGATCAGATTGTGGCGTATCAGCTATGCCGGCTGTTGA
>JABGRF010000241.1 GCA_018648405.1 Candidatus Scalindua sp. | reverse complement strand
ATTGGTGGAAATATTTACTTGCTGTTCTGGTTGTAGGTGCATCCGGTGTTATATTTATGGGTTTCAGTACGTACAAAGATGCGCCTCCAAAACCTGATTATGTTTCACCTTCAGGGGAAGAAATTGTTCAAAAGAGTGCCGTGGAACGTGGACAGCTGATCTTCCAGAGATATGCTTTGATGGAATACGGAAGCATGTTCGGGGATGGTGCTGCCCGTGGGCCGGATTTTACCGCTGAAGCACTCCACCAGGTTGCAGTTGAGATGAACGATTTTTATGGCAATCAGGTTACAAGTGGTAATACGGATGAGTTATCTCAAATAGAGAAAGATGGTATCTCTGTCAGGGTGAAGCGTGAACTCAAAGCGAATCGTTATGACAGAGAGAAAAATATCGTAATGCTTACTGAGGGGCAGGCGTATGCAGCAGAACGTCTGACGGAATACTATAGTTCAAAATTCAAGGGAGATCACAAGGAGGCTTTTAAACCAGCAGGTTATATTACAGACGATGCTGAACTTAAAGACCTTTCGGCCTTTTTCTTCTGGGGTGCGTGGGTTTGTGCGGTGGAAAGGCCCGGAGGTGAATCCAGTTATACCCATAACTGGCCATTTGATGAGTACGCCGGGAACACTCCGACACCGTCAGTAATACTATGGAGCGTTATCGGAATGCTATTTCTGATATTCGGTCTGGGTGCGGTTCTCTGTACTTATAGTTACTATTCCAAGTCCTCGCAGTTACAGGTCAGTGAAAACCCTGTTGATAATAAGAGTGTTGATGCATCAGCTCCAACAGCTAGTCAACGTGCAACATACAAGTTTTTTGTGGTTGCGGTTTCACTGTTTTTCATACAGATAGTGGCCGGTGTCTTGACGATTCACGATTTTGTCGGATTTACAACTTTCTTCGGCTATAACATTTCTGAACTTTTGCAGATAACTATTACGCGTAGCTGGCATGTACAGTTATCTATTCTATGGATAGCGACCTGCTGGATAGCTGGTTCCATCTTTATTCTTCCCGGAATTTACAGGCAGGAGCCGAAGCGTCAGGTACTCCTTATCAACATACTCTTCGGCTTGCTGGTTTCAGTTGTTGTTGGTATGTTCGTAGGATGTTTCCTGGGGCCAAAGAACCTGCTTGGTGATCATTGGAGGTTACTTGGCAACCAGGGTTGGGAATTTGTTGAGCTTGGTAAATTGTGGCAGGTTGTTCTCTTTGCGGCACTTGTTATGTGGTCCGTGATTATATATCGCGGGGTAAAACCGGCTTTGAAGGGACAATCAGCATTCTCATTACCATATTGGATTCTATACTCTGTTGTGGCTATTACAATTCTGTTCTTGTCAAGCTTTGTGGGCGGGAAGAATACCAATTTCGTCATTGCCGATTTCTGGCGCTGGTGCGTTATTCACATGTGGGCAGAGTGCTTTTTTGAGGTATTTACAACAATGATTATTGCCTGCTATATGGTTCTCATGGGTTTGGTTTCACGGCAGGGTGCGATCAGGGTGATCTATCTGGCGACACTGCTGTTTCTAGGCTCAGGCCTGTTGGGTATTTCTCACAACTTTTACTGGAATGCAAAGCCTGCCGCTCTTATGGCTATGGGAAGCGTTTTCTCAACACTCCAGGTTATTCCACTTGTACTGCTGACGCTCGAAGTCTGGAAGTTTGTACGGGTGCCGGGATATTCATTTAGTCGTTCAACAAATTCAGCCGTAACAGGATCATCATTCGGATTCTCAGAGGCATTTCTGTTCCTTATTGCCGTAAATTTCTGGAACTTTTTCGGTGCAGGTGTATTTGGCTTGATTATAAACCTTCCGATAATAAATTATTATGAACATGGTACCTACCTAACTGTCAATCACGGTCACGCGGCTTTGATGGGCGTTTACGGTAACCTTTCGATAGCGGCAGTTCTGTTTTGCAGCCGACATGTTATAACCGCCAGGCGCTGGAACGTAAGGCTTCTGCGCTCTACCTTCTGGGCGATTAACGTGGGACTCCTGCTGATGGTGGTGATGGATACATTCCCTGCCGGAGTGTTACAATTCAAGTCGGTTGTTGAAAATGGCTATTGGGTAGCCCGCTCGCAGGAATTTATTCTTGGCGGTACTTTCCAGGTGTTGACGTGGATGCGTGCGGTGGGTGGTGTGCTCTTTTTTGCCGGTGTGGTGCCTCTACTCTACTTTATGATATCCCGACTTAACTCACTCAAGGCTGCTGCGACAGAGCATAGTCCAGAGGAGTCGGTTCTTACAAAAGAAGAGTTGCCGGAGTGTGACATACAGGTAGCATAGATTTTTTGATGTGTAGAAAGAGACAGACCTTTTTATAGCATAATATAAAAAGATCTGTCTTTTTTTTTCACAATTTATTCAAACAGTGGTTTTACGGAGGAGGTTCCGATGGAGTGGAAAATTGTAGGAATAATTGCCGCAATATGTACGACTTCAGGCTTTATTCCGCAGATAATAAGAGGCATACGTACAAAGAGATTGGATGATATCTCTCCAGTAATGTACATGCTCCTTATAGTTGGCCTTTCATGTTGGTTGTCCTACGGCATACATATTGAAGACATGATAATTATTGTGGCCAATGCGGCTGGATTAGCATTCAGTATATTCATTATTATATTGCGTTTTAAATATATAAGGCAGAGATAATCTTGATAAGACACAAAATTTGGGTTGGATGAAACCTCAGCTTTTTTGGATTATTGTACTGCATCCAATTTATCAAGCTGCTTTTTGTAAACCACTCTTGTATCTATATAAACTAAATAAGCATGAAGACAACAAAACCTGAAAAAATAAAAATAAACTTACAAACTATATTAATTGTTTGTCTAGGGTTATGTATATCAATATCCCTGTTTTTTGTTGTACGTGGATATCAAACAACAAAAATAAAAAATGATTTCATGCTTGTTGCAATGGACAGGGTCAACTCCATAGAAAGAGAGATTGAGAACAACGAGCAAGCTCTTCAATCCATTTACTCACTATTTAGAAGTAGTGAATATGTAACAAGGGATGGATTTGATGAATTTTGCAAATACTTACTTGCGTATCATAATGATATTCAGGCACTGGGATGGATACCACGCATTTCTAGCCAACAACGTGAAGATCATGAGCGGGAGGTACAGGCTGAAGGCTATCCGGACTACCAGATAACTAAGATGCTACCACAGGGAGGTGTGGTAAGAGCTGATGATAGCAAGGAACACTTTCCTGTCTATTATATAGAGCCTTATATAGGTAATGAGGTTGCCATGGGTTTTGACTTGTCAACTAATCAAGAACGGTTTGAAGCCCTGTGCCTCTCACGTGATACAGGAAAAGCGGTCGGGACTTCACGTATTACACTGGTACAGGAAGAAGGTGACCAGTATGGATTCCTGATATTTGTACCTGTTTATCATAAACAGGCTTCTATAGACACAATCGAGGAGAGACGTGCAAATTTAACAGGACTTGTCTCAGGTGTGTTTAGAGTAGGTGATCTTGTAGAGGGGACACTAGGTTATCTTAAAGGGCAAGGTGTAGATGTCTATCTTTTTGATACCTCAAACCCTCAGGATGTGCAATTTCTCTATTATCATCCATCACGGTTAGGACATGATGTCAGCCCTCCTTTGTCTCTGGAAGAAATAAAATCAGAGGGGTTGTATGTTTCGACTATATTAAATGTAGCCGGCCGTAAGTGGTCAATAGTATGTAAACCTACTCCAGTATTTATGAAAAAAAGATACATTTGGTATCCTTGGGGATTTCTGATAGGTGGTTTGTTGCTTACGGGATTTATTGTAGTCTGCTTCTATACCATATCTGATCGTGCATCTCATGAGAAAAAGGCAAAAGAGATAATTCAAACACTTAATGAATCATTGGAGCAACGTGTGATTGAGCGTACTGCCGATGTTGCTAAATTGTCTCAAGCGATAAAACACAGTTCTGCCACTATTGTAATTACAGATGCTGAAGGCAATATTGAGTATGCCAATCCAAGGTTTGAGCAACTTACAGGCTATAGTATCGAAGAAGCTATTGGCAAAAATCCAGGTATCTTGAAATCTGGAAAAACACCCCCTGAAGTTTACAATGAACTATGGGAAACTGTTAAATCAGGCAATGAGTGGAAGGGGGAATTTTGTAACAGGAAAAAGAATGGCGGACTATATTGGGAGTCTGCATCCATTTCTCCTGTAAAAAATGCTGAAGGTGTTATTACAAACTTCATTGCTGTTAAGGATGATATTACTGAGAGCAAACAGGCAGGTGAGGCGCTTCAAAGATCGAATTCGTTACTAAGCGCCGTTATCGAGAGTCCTGATAATGTTATTATTTTTGTTCTGGATACGAGCTACAATTATTTGAGCTTTAACATGGCTCATGTAAAAAAGATGAAAGAAGTGTATGGCGCTGATATTGAGATTGGCCGGCATATCCTTTCGTATATTTCCGTAGAAGATGACCGTCTAAAAGCCGAAACAAATTACAAGCGAGTCACGAAAGGTGAGAGCTTTGTCAAAATTGAGGAATATGGTCAAGCTAACAGTCGATTTTGGTATGAATTGATTTTTAACCCGATTTATGACAATTTACATCATATTACGGGGTTTACTGTGTTTGTCACAGATGTAACCGAACGTAGGCAGGCAGAGGAGACGCTAATTCAGAGTGAAAAACGTCTGTCAGAGGCACAACGTGTGGGTAAGATTGGTAGTTTTACACTTAATGTGACTACAGGCATTTGGTCTGGAACGGAAATGCTATATTCTATATTGGGTATAGGAAAAAAAAGAGAGTACAGCGTTGAAGATTGGGTTGAAATAATTCACCCAGATCACCGAGATAGTTTGGCCACCTATCAACAGAGTGTATTGGATAAGAAGATACCGTTTAATAAAGATTATCTTATAATAAGAAAATCCGATGGTGAAACTAGATGGGTGTATAGTCGTGGAGAATTACAACTTGATGATAGTGGTAATGTTATTGGTATGATTGGAACTACCCAAGACATCACAGAGCATAAAAAGATGGAAAAAGCGCTATTACAGTCAGAAAAACTGAAGTCTATCGGTGCAATAACTGCCGGTATTTCCCATGAATTTAACAATCTTCTGGCGATTATCTCTGGTAATGTTCAGTTGCTGGAGGAAGACTACAAAGATGATAAAGTCTTGGCTGATGCTTTAAGGATCATAATGAAGGCTGCCGATGATGGAGCTGAAATAGCCGGTAATATGCTTAAATTTACTAAGACCAGTCCTGACACTAAAGAATTTGTCTCTTTTGATATCAGGGATTTAATAAGGCATTCTATTGATTTTACAAAGCCCAGATGGCAGAATGAGGCGCTTGCCGGAGGCATAGACTACAGAATTGACACAGAAGGCATGGGGAGGGTTCCATCTATTATGTGTAATCCTGCAGAAATAAGAGAGGTATTTATTAACATAATCAATAATGCACTTGATGCAATGTCTGGTGGTGGAAAAATTTCATTTGGTACATGGAGTGATAATGAGACTGTATTTGTAAACGTTACTGATGACGGAGAAGGTATGTCTGAGAATGTGAAGAAAAATATATTTGACCCGTTCTTTTCTACTAAGGGAGTTGAAGGTACTGGATTGGGTATGAGTATAGTTTACGGTATAGTGACCAGGCATAGCGGTAAAATAGAGGTGGACGGTGAGTTGGGAAAAGGTACAGCATTTACCATGCAATTTCCAGTGACCATTAAAAGAAGAAGAGTAATAAAGATTTCTGCGCCGGAACAGAAAACAAATGAGAAAAGCCTACGCATCCTGGTTATAGATGATGAAGAAAGTATGCGAGATATACTAAATCAATTCCTTTCTAAAGGTGGCCATGATGTTAAAACTACTGATAATGGCGTTAATGTTATAAATATGATAGAGGGTGAACGTTTTGACCTTGTGCTATGTGATATTGCGATGCCAAATATCTGTGGGTATGATGTGGTAAAGTCTCTTAACGGGTTAAAGAAGAGACCTAAGATAGGCATAATTTCTGGCTGGAGTGGCAGTCTTGCATCGATGGCAGATAAAGGGTTAACGGTAGACTTCTTTCTAAAAAAACCGTTTAAACATGAAGCGTTGGCAAAATATATAAATGATTTGGAATTCAAGTGTTGATGGATTACGAAAAGCAGGATTGATGAATGAAGTGATCTAAAGTTCGTTAACCTTAGATCACTTCCATGAAATGGTGAATTGTTGACTGTAGTTGAATCTGTTTCGCGACGTCTATAGGTACTTTCCAAATATGAGACTCAATCGTTCCTTCACTTCGCTTGGAATGTTATCCTTATGCGTCACAATGGCGTTACTTGACGCATTCGCACATCCGCAACCTCTTTCACCTTCAATCGTTGGTAAGGCATGTTTAATTATGGCCTTGGCTGTATCAACGTTTTTCATGATGTTTTGAAGGACTATCTCTGCTGTAACATCTTCCTCTCCTTCATGCCAGCAGTCATAATCAGTGGAAAGAGCCAGTGTGCTGTAGCATATCTCCGCTTCGCGGGCCAGTCTGGCCTCCTGCAGGTTTGTCATTCCGATAATACTTACATCCCATTGGCGATATGTTAGTGATTCTGCTCTGGTTGAGAATTGAGGCCCCTCTATGCATACATAAGTTCCTCCTTTGTGGACTGTAGCTCCGGCACTATTTGCTGCTTTATGGAGTGTGTCTGCAAGGACTGAGCAGACCGGATCAGCGAGGCTTACGTGGCCTACAATTCCATCTCCAAAGAAGGTGCCTATTCTACCCTGTGTGCGGTCAATGAATTGGTCAGGAATCACTATGTCGAGAGGCTTGATCTCTTCCTTCATACTTCCTACTGCACTGACAGCTATTATTCTCTCGACTCCAAGCTTCTTCATACCATAGATATTTGCACGAAAATTCAATTCCGAAGGCAATATACTGTGGGTCTTTCCGTGTCGAGGAAGGAATACAACATCTTTGCCTTCCAGTTTACCAGTTATAAACAGATCAGAAGGGTCTCCAAAAGGAGTTTCTACTTTAATATTTTCAACATCTGTTATTCCTTCGATATTATACAAACCGCTGCCGCCAATTATTCCTATTTTTCCGTTAGCCATATTTATAGTCCTTAATTTACAAAGTATTATTAAAAGCGTGTTATTCTAACGATGCATCCTGTGCCGTCAAGAACTAATTCAATGATGATTTAATCATTATTGACAGTAAAACTAATTATTATATAATTACTGCCCACGTATTTAATAATGGTCCAGAATTGATTGAATCAGGAATTATAGAGTTTCCGGGATATTCAACACAGGAGAAATAAACGGTGGCTAAAAGAATACAGACTAAGAAGTTTGAAGATGCTAAATATATAAAAGAGAAGTACATAGGTATTAAAAAAGAGATACAGAAGGTTATAGTAGGTCAGGATGAGATGATCGAGGCTATCATTATTGCTCTCTTTTCTGATGGTCATATTCTGCTGGAGGGTTATCCGGGGCTGGGAAAAACTATAACTATTAAAACCCTGTCAAGGGCGATTGATGCAAAATTTCAAAGGATACAGTTTACACCGGATCTGATACCCAGTGATATCACCGGGTATGAATTGTGTGATCCTGAGACCAGGAAAAGTGCAGTTCAGAAAGGTCCGGTTTTTACTAACTTACTATTGGCTGATGAGATCAACAGAGCTCCTGCAAAGGTTCAGAGCGCATTGCTGGAAAGCATGCAGGAAAAGCAGGTGACAATAGGCAGAAAATCATTTGAGTTGGAAAATATATTTATTGTCCTTGCAACTCAAAACCCGATAGAGATATCCGGAACCTATCTCCTGCCGGAAGCTGAGGTCGATAGATTTATGTTTAAGATAAGGGTTGAGTATCCTTCTTATGAAGAGGAGAGGGAGATAGCAGAGAGGCAAATTGGTGGTGAAGAGCCAGATCTGGATGCAGTTTTACATCCTGACGAAATAATTGCATTGAGACATTTCATCGCAAAAAAGATCCCATTACATAAAGAGTCTGAAATACTGAAGTATTCGACACGCATCGTAAGGGCGACAAGGCCGGGTCTTGATTGTGACGAATACATTAAAGACATGGTTATGTATGGTGCTTCGCCTCGTGCTTCAATCTACCTGGCAAAGGCTGCACGTGTTTACGCCTTTCTGTCAGGCAGTGATATAGTCCTGCCTGAACACATCCATAAGATGGCTTACCCTGTTTTAAGGCACAGAGTGATTTTGACGCATGAGGCAGAGTCTCAGGGAATTGATCCTGATGATGTAATAGGCAAGATCCTGGAAAAGGTGCCAATTCTGGAAACAGATACCTCTAATTAACAACACTGTCTAATTGATCTGAAGAGGCCGGTTTATTGAGAAGTAAGATAAGGTTACATTTACAGAGAATGGTGGCTAATCTTTTTGAAGGTTCTTTCTCCAGTTACATGAACTCAACAAGAGGGATTGAGCTTGATGAGTTGAGGCAGTACCAGCCTGGTGATGAATTCAGGTCTATTGATTGGAAAGCGACTACAAGAACCGGGGCATTACATGTCAGATTAAAGCTGGTTGATAAAAGGACAAACATATTCTTCTTGGTCGATAGAAGTGAATCAACGAAGTTTGGTACGACACGCTTTACTAAAGAAAAAATTCAATCTTCCATAATCTCCACACTCGTTCAATCTGCAACAGAAACAGGTAATCTTGTAAGTTTCATATCGTTTACGGATAAGGTCGAGAATTATATACCTCCACATGCAGGCCAGAAAGAAGGCGTAAGATTGGCCGGAAATATGTTGAGTGCCAAAGTTAAAGGCAGACGTACAAATATCAACTGTGCATTTAAATTTTTGAATGGTAAGAGGTTCGCTCCTTCGCTTGTATTTGTGCTATCTGATTTCTTTGCACCGTTTGATTACGAAAGCTCGTTAAAATCCCTTGTTAGGAAACATGATGTTATCCCGATAATAATATCTGACATTAGAGAGGAATCACTTCCTAAGGCGAGGGGTTTCGTCGCAGTAAAGGATTTAGAAACTCATGGAGTGAAGTATCTGGATTTGTCTCAGGATCTCAATGCGAATCTACAACACATTAAATTGTTTAATAAACTTAATCTTGGCTACCTTACGTTGAAGACTGATATGACAGAAGAGCTATGGGTAAGTGCTCTGTCAGATTTTTTTGACAAGAGGATAAGGCGGAGGAGCAGGATAAAGAGATGAAGAGAGTTTTATTTATAACGTTATTGTGCGCGTTTGTATTCCTAATGTCTTTTGGTATTTGTAAGGCTCAGCAATCTGGCTACGGGGGAGAACAGGAGTACGGAGATGATGTTCAGCCGAGTGATATAGATACGCTGATACCTGAAATGGATGCACCAGCTGAGCTCTGGTTGTTTGTTGAAGATTATCGGTTTGTCACCGGTAAGATGATTCATTTAACACTGCAGTTGATATGGAAGCTGGGTGTCAGTGTAGATGTGGATGAATTTAATGCGGTAGATCTTTCTCCTTTCAGGATAGAAAAGGTAACTGTTGGAGAAAGGCAGATATTTAATAATGATAGCGACTTCAGTGTTATAACATACATTCTCTCCTTGCCTGATGATGCGGAAATGGGGATCTACACGGTACCCGCATTTCTTATATCGTATACCGACGAGGTAAATAAGAGTTCCGGGCAGGTGCAAACATCCTCCATGGCATTAAAGAAGGTCCCGGTCCTTGTAGAGACGGAGTTGGATAGAGATGTGATTGCTATTGGGGATACCCTTAAATATAAACTTACGATCTGGCATGAAAAATATATTCAAATACTGGAAGAGAATATGAAACAACTCAACCTCAGCCCGTTTGATTTAAGAGGTTTCAGGATTAATGAAAAAGCGGAAGGAAAATTGAAAAAAACTACTTTAGAATATGACCTCTCAATTTATGATTTACCGGACAAATCAGAGAATTTTGAAATCCCTTCAATGCCTGTGTTGTATTGTGACGAGCGCGAAATAAATGTTAAGCAGGGAAAGGAAGGAATATTTCCTGCGACACAGAGAATAGGTACTCCTGCGATTCCTGTTTTGGTCAATAGTTTATTGAAAAGAATTGATGTTCCCCTTGAGAGGGGAAAGGGGCCGCTTGTTTATTCGAAAAAGGATATATGGTTGAGGAGCCACCTGCCGGCTATTATGGGGATTGTCATCATAATCGCTCTCGGGGCAAATGAGGCCAAGAAAGCCATTTACAGGATGTCTGCAATAATTAGAGAGAGGATGGCAATGTCCCCTCTCGCACATGCGGAGAGGCTAGAAAAATTGATTGCGGATTTCGACAGTGATGCTGAAGATGATGGTTTGCGGCAGTCTATTGTTAATATTGATTGTACCTTAAGAGGGTTTCTTGGTGCATTGAAGGAGATGCGCAGAGACGTAGTGCGGTCAATAACTACAGCGAAACTTATTGATACAATCAGGGATAAGAAGATGGCTGAGGAGATAGTGGTCGCTGCAGACAATGTACTTAAATCCTTTGACTCTGTTATCTTTGGTGATGTCAATAGAGTTGCGATTAAGAAGGCTATTGATGGGGTACAGGAGATTCTAAAAGAGGCTAAGAGGCGGAGTTATTTTTAGCTGCGTTAAGGAAAATTTAAAAGTTGGAGTGAAAAAAGATTGAATCTGGAAAATCCTCTGTTTCTACTGGCATTGATCCCTTTTGTTATCTTGTTTTTTCTAAGAAGGGAAGGGAAATACTTAGGCTATTCAAGCACAAGCCATTTAGAAGGGGCTAAAAGTGCTAAGACTTATGTGATGCGGTTACCTAAGATACTGGGCTTTATCGCCGTGCTATTTGCAATTCTTGCTTTCTCGCGGCCACAATCCAGCTATCATGAATCAGAGGTGTCCTATCAAGGTCGTGAAATAATACTCTCTATAGATACATCATTCAGTATGACAGGTGAAGCGATGGAGATAATCAGGGATATAGCCAAGGATTTTATAAGGAAAAGAACACATGACATGATAGGCATTACCATGTACGGGACTGATGCAGTTGTCGTTGTCCTGCCTACCTGGGAAACAGAGTTATTAGAGAAATCGTTAGACCGGATTAAACCACATGATGTTGGTGTAAGGACTGCTATTGGAGAAGGGCTTTTTACTTCCATTCTTGCGCTTATTGAGAGGGACATGGGGCAGGTCTTTGAGATTAGCAAATTAAGAAAGAGCATGAACCGGGTGGAAGGGCTTGGGAAATATGCACTGGATTTTGCAAAAATGGTTCAGGGCAGAGGTACAATGAAGAATAAGGTAATAATCCTGTTTACAGACGGAATATATAATGTGGGTATAAAGCCATCCAGGTCGCTCCGTTTTATTAAAAGGCTGGGGGTGAAGGTTCATGTAGTGTCCGTGCCTGCGTCTGCAGAAACTGGTGTGGAGCATGAACAGGCTGCTGAGAGAACAGCATCATTGAGAAAAGGTGTTGAATCAACCGGCGGAAAATTTTTTGAAGCAGAGAACTATGAAGAGGTGGAGCAGTTTTATGCAGAGATTGACAAGATAGAAAAGGAAAAGATAATAATGGAGACTGTCGTAAAGAAGAAAGACCTGTTCTTTGTTCCTACGGCGATCAGTATCTGCTTCTTATTAGGAATGATAGTGATAGAGAATGTATGGTTGAAGATTCCCTGAAAGGATTAACAAATTATGAGTAAGCGTCTTATTGTCAAAATATCGTTTCTTGTCATAGCGATAGTGTTGATTGCATGTGGGCGGGGGTACTGGAGTCATTGTAGACTTGCCGAAAATGTAAAGAAGGATGTGGCAATGGGAAGGTATAACAGAGCGTTTGAAACACTGGAAGGAGTGAAGGGCTCTGCGCTATATAGGGTTTCTAAATACCTTGGCAGGGAAGACCCTTATGTTGCATACAATACAGGGGTGGTACTGATGTTAATGGGTGATACCAAGAAGGCGGGAGCGGAATTCAAGCAGGCTGCCAGGTCAGACAACGAATTGATTAAAGAAAATGCCATATATAACAGGGCGAATATAATAGCAACAAATATGGATTTTATTACGGCAGCAGAAGAGTATTCTAAGGTGCTCATGATAGATCCTGACGACTTTGAAGCAAAAAAGAATCTTGAGAGAATGAGGCTGGGGCAAAAACAGCTTTCAACGCTCTTTTCTCAAGTAAAGCAGGAGAGAGAGGAGAGGATCCAGTCTCTTAAACTGATCCCTTGGGGTAACAGATATAGACATGGTGGAGATCCTAAGGTCAGATGGTAGGAATGTTAAATAAAGTTGTAGAACATAATGGTGGCATTGACAAACTTGTTTGTCCGTGTCTCTTTTTTTATAGAACCTGAGTAGGGAATTGCTAACAGATCAGCGGTGATCTATGTAAGGATGCGATTGAATAACTATAGTTTGGCTTAAATAAAATGCTATTTTTTTCACAACAACAATATCTGATTTACATACTCTCTGGAGCAGCGCTCATCTTTCTTGTTTATCTCTATTCAACAGGAAGGAAGCGAATGTGGTTAAGTCGTTTTGGCGGGCTTGACATTCTGCAGAGTTTCAGCAGGATACCAAATACTACGCAAAATATTATGAAAGGCCTAATGGTCAGTATATCATTTTGCGGTCTGTGTATGGTCTTGATAGGGCCCAAGTGGCAAACTATTGAAGAATATCAAGAGATGGAAGGCATGGAGATTGTTTTTGTACTTGATGTGTCGCTAAGCATGCTGGCGGAGGATGTCAATCCTAACAGGCTGCAAAGGGCAAAGATAGAGATGGAGAGTCTGATTAAGGGTCTTGAGAATGATTATCTGGGATTGGTAGTATTTGCCGGAAGAGCATTCTCCATGCTTCCTTATCTGACAACGGATTATGATAGTATTTATTTGAGAATTCTGCGCATGATTAATGAGAACTACTCGCGGTTTGTGCCGTACGGTACAAATGTTGGAAATGCACTGCTTCTTGCAATTGAGTCATTCAGTGAGGAAGAGAGAGAGAAGGTGATTATCTTTCTTACTGATGGAGAGGAGCAGTTGTCAGTTAGAAGTCAGGTTGCAGAAGCGGTGAAAATGCTGATGGAGAGAAAGGATATCTCGGTTTATTTAATTGGAATTGGGGATCCTCTGAAGGCTTCACCGATTCCAAAAAAAGATAAAAACGGTCATGTAACCGGATTTGAGATTGATTTTGAAGATAATACGATCATGACAAAACCGGATCCGGAATTATTACAGGAAATTGCAGATGTAACCGGCGGGACATATATTCATGATGCAACTGGTGATGAACTTAAGAGTATTTTTGAGGGTGTTATAGCAGATCATAGAAAAGTTTTGGGGACAAAGACCAGGAATACGGTTAAGGATGTTTCTCAATATTTTCTTGGAGCGGCATTGTTACTGCTGGTAATCTTTCTTTTACTTTAAGGCTATTTAAGTAAGGTGGAAACAAAATGATGACAAAAAAAGATGTAAAAATTAAACCTGGTAAGTTGTTTATTAATGGCAGATGGGTAGATTCAGTTTCAGGTAAGGCGTTTGATACGTTGAACCCTGCAACGGAGAAGGTTATTACTTCCGTTGCAGAGGGAGATAGCGCTGATATAGACCTTGCCGTTGCTGCCGCACGTGAGGCATTTGAAAATGGCCCGTGGAAAAAGATAGATGCTCGGGACAGAGGCCGTATTCTATTAGAAATAGCGAACTTAATAGAAAAGAATAAGGATGAGTTGGCATTGTTGGATACATTGGACAATGGTAAGCCAATCAATGAAACAACAAATGCAGACATTCCTCTGGTCATTGATTGTTTCTTGTATTATGCAGGATGGGCTGACAAGATTCATGGTGAGACGATACCGGTTAGGGGTGATTTTTTTAACTATACCCTGAGAGAGCCTGTTGGTGTTGTGGGGCAGATAATACCGTGGAATTTCCCTTTGCTAATGGCTGCCTGGAAAATAGCGCCTGCTTTGGCTTGCGGCAACACTATTGTCTTAAAACCTGCCGAGCAAACTCCGTTATCTGCATTGAGGTTGGGTGAGATCTGCCAGGAGGCAGGTTTGCCGGATGGGGTACTGAATATTGTGACAGGTTATGGCCCTACGGCAGGTGCAGCTCTTGCAGAACATATGGACGTAGATAAGATTGCCTTTACTGGTGGTAGTGCTACGGGGCGCATCATAATGCAGGCGGCATCAAAAAATTTAAAGCGTATATCTCTGGAATTAGGTGGAAAGTCTCCTAATATTGTATTTGCGGATTCTGATATTGATAGTGCTGTTGCCGGCGCGATGACGGGTATATTCTTTAATCAGGGTGAAGTCTGTTGTGCCGGTTCCAGATTATTCATTGAAAAGAGTATTCATGAGGAATTTGTAGAGAAATTATCAAATAAGGCGGCAAATATGCGTGTTGGGAATCCGGAAGATACCGGTACTCAGATGGGAGCACAGGTTTCTAAGGAACAATTTGATAAGATCCTAGGCTATATTGAAACTGGAAAGCAGGAGGGTGCAAAACTGGTAACAGGCGGTGAGCGATGTGGAGAGAGGGGTTATTTTATCAAGCCTACTATCTTTGACGCGGTTGACAACAACATGAGAATTGCGAAGGAGGAAATTTTTGGTCCTGTTGTATCGGCTATTACATTTGAGGACGTTGACGAGGTAGTAAGGCAAGGCAATCTATCTGTTTACGGCCTGGCTGCTGCTGTTTGGACAAAGGACATAAAGAAAGCTCACCGGCTTGCCAGAGATTTGAAGGCCGGTACAATTTGGATTAACACATATAATGCCTTCGATGCCGCCTCGCCATTTGGTGGATTTAAGCAAAGTGGTTTCGGTAGAGAGTTGGGTGTTCATGCTTTAGAGTTATACACACATGTAAAAAGCGTATGGATAAACCTTGGCGGTTAGTCATTGGCCATTGATTAAACTTCTTAAGTCAATATATTGTTTTGTCTATAAAAATTAGATAAACGGCTGCTTGTGGTTTTCTAAATACCTGCAATAGAAAGTTTCATGTAAAAATTTATATTGAGTTTTTTTTCTAATTTGATATAAGGGTAGTTGCTAAGGTCTTTTAGCTGTCTATTATTTTGTATAAGACTGGGCAAATACATCCCACACTGAAAAGCCACATTTAAGCTGATGTGTTGGCAAACACAAGCCGTAATTTGTCGTAAATCATATCATGTAAAAGTCTTGGGCTAAATCAACCAGGGTTAAAATTCAAAAATAGTGGTGACAATGAAGATAAAATACGCAATTCAGATACTGGCCATCTTTGTATTTTTTGTTCTTCCAAAAAATACTCTTTTTGGTCTTGATGGTCGTAGCTACCATTATGATCTTGGCGTTTCCCATTATGATAAAGGTGATATAGATGGTGCCATTTCGGCCTGGGAAAGAGCTGTGGTTGTGAATCCGGAGTTTGTGGAAGCGTACTATAACCTGGGAAATGCATACGAAGAAAAAGGGTCGTTAGATAAAGCCATGTCTGCCTGGAAAAAGGTTATCGCGATTACTCCATCTGATATTGACGTATATTTCAATATGGGAGTTGCGTATACCAGGAAGGGTTTGTATGCAGAGGCTATAGATGTATTCAGAAATGGACTGGACATTGATCCTGATGATCCGGGAATACATTATTTTCTTGGTATTGTGCTTAGGAGCACAGGTGAATTAGATAGTGCAATTCAGGAGTTCAAAAATACTCTGGCATTAAGTCCTGACCATGCGGGAGCCCGTTATAGTCTGGGGAATGTTTATTTTGATAAAAACATGCTAGATGATGCGCTTGTATCGTATAGAGAAACCGTGAATATTAATGCTAATCATATTGATGCTTATAATAACATGGGTTCGGTTTTATACGAGAAGGGTATGCTTGATGATGCCATAGCTGCATGGAAAAGGGCAATCGAGATCAATCCAGACTTTGTAGACGCTTATTATAACCTTGGAAATGCGTATGATGAAAAGGGAATGTTTCGCGAGTCGGTTTCTGTATGGAGAAAAGCTCTTGAAATAAATCCAGACATGCTAGACGCTCGTTATAATCTTGGAGTCGTTTACACTGAAAATATGATGCACAGAGAGGCAATCAATGAATTCAAGCAGGTTTTAACTTCACGGCCGGGTGATATTGAAACGCTGGTTAGTTTAGGGCTTGCTTACAAGAGTGGTGGGCTGATTAACAGTGCAATTGATAAATTTAAAAAGGTTCTTGGTGTTCAGCCTGACAATGTTTCCGCTCTTAATAATCTGGGCCTTATTCGCCTCCAAAAGGGGCAATATGATAATGCAATTTCATTATTTAGAAAGTCAAGGCAGATTAAACCGGATTATCTGGAAGGATTATATAATCTTGGGTTGGCATATTACTTTAAGGGTGATCTTGATGTGGCTATTAGTACATGGGAGAAAGTGGCAAGCGTTGATCCTGGATATAAAAATGTGCATAACGATTTATCTGTGTCTTATAAGAAGAGAGGTTCATTCAATGATTCAATAGCGGAACATGAAAGAGCGCTTGAAGAGCTGGGTAATTGCGATAGGAGTTTTTCCGTTGTGCTCCCAGCTCGTGCAAAGGAGAAAGATATGCTAGTAGTGAATCGGAGGAAGCTGTTGCCAGCGGTAACAATTGGCTTGACTAAGGAAGAGGCTGAGAAACTTGCGAAGGTGCTTGGTGAGAGTAATGTGGAAATTAGTTTTTGTCTGAATCTCCTTGCTGACATCGATTTCGTTGTACTGGAAGAAAAAATTGCAAAAAATTAGTGTGTAATGCCAAGAAAAATTTGTATATCTGTAGTAGGAAGTGGTGATGAAGAGCTAAATCCTCAAATTGCTAAAATTGCGAATGAAGTGGGAAGGGAAATTGCAAGTCGAGATGCGATTTTAATATGTGGCGGACTCGGCGGGGTAATGGCTGAAGCTGCTAAAGGGGCCAAAGAGAACGGTGGCCTTACGATCGGGATTTTACCAGGTGAGGATACTGGTAGCGCAAATCCTTTTATTGATATTGCTTTGCCGACAGGTTTGGGTTTTGCGCGGAACGTTTTAGTTGCATATTCCGGGGATGCTGTAATTGCCATAAGTGGCAGGCTGGGTACTCTTTCGGAAATCAGTTATGCTCTTTTAAAGAAGAAACCTGTAATTGGGATTCATACATGGAATTTAGAACAGTTATCTGGTAGAATGCCTCCATTCGATGAGCAATCGTACATTAACAGCGTAGTAATGTGCGAAAACGCGGAGGAGGCGGTAGATAAAGCCTTTGCTATCATAGAAAATAGAGAGAAAATTAAAAATGGAACTAATTGAAAAAGTAAAAAATTTAATTTTGCTGATGAATGAGAATGGTCTTGCTGAAATAGAAGTTGAGGAAGAGGCGACCAAAATACGTTTAAAAAGGAATAGCCAGGACTCTATACAAACGAGTATTCAGCTTCCAGATGTGAAGTCTTCATTGCCGGAAGGTGCAACTAAATACATAACGTCAAGCAATGAATCAAGTGTTTCTGAGATTGTGGCTCCAATGGTTGGGACATTTTATACAAGTGCTCCGGCTGCCGATCCTTACGTGGCTGTTGGTGATGGAGTTGGCGAAGAAACAGTTGTCTGTATCATTGAGGCAATGAAAATTATGAATGAGGTTAAAGCAGAGGTAAAAGGAAAAATTGTCGAGATATTAGTGGACAATGGTACCGCTGTTGAGTATGGACAGCCTCTCTTTAGTGTAGATACATCTGGTGAATGAAGCGTGTATTAAAGTTTGAATTTCTTATTAACAGCCTGGGCTACAAGTACCTGGTCCAGACAAAATTAAACGAGTTTAAAAAGAATGTACTGTTAGTATTGCCTTGCATTCATTCGCGTGAAAGCGAATCTATAAGATAGTCCTGCATTATTTACGCGTATTTGTTATATAGGTTTTAGACCACACAAGTATAAACAAATCCGGAGTTTTATTCTTATGTATTTTGCGAAAAATATTAAAATTGGGAGGAGTGTGCATATATTATGTTTTCCAGGATTCTAATTGCAAACAGAGGTGAAATAGCTCTAAGGATATTAAGGACCTGTAAAGAACTTGGTATAGAAACGGTTATCGCATACTCAAAGGCGGATAAAAATGCATTATATCTGGAATACGCAGATGCTCATGTATGCGTTGGTCCAGGGGAATCAGCAGAAAGTTATTTAAATATTCCCAGCATTATAAGTGCTGCTGAGATTGCCGATATAGAGGCTATACACCCGGGATACGGCTTTCTGGCGGAAAATAGTCACTTTGCTGAAGTATGTGAATCTTCCAACATCGTTTTTATTGGGCCGAATTCCGATGTGATGAATAAAATGGGTAATAAAACACTCGCTAGAAATATTGCAATCGAAAACAAGATACCGGTAATTCCTGGTAGCGAATCTACTATCGACGATCAGCAGCAGGCCATAGAGGTAGCTCATAAAATAGGTTATCCTATCTTAATAAAAGCATCTTTTGGTGGTGGTGGGCGTGGTATGAGAGTTGCCCATAATGATATAAGCCTGGTTAATGCTATAGCGGTTGCTAAGCGTGAAGCACAAGTCGCTTTTAATGATTCCTCTATTTATATCGAGAAATACATAGAGCCTTCACGTCACATTGAAGTTCAGATAGTTGCTGATAAATATGGCAATATTGTACATCTTGGTGAGAGGGATTGCTCAATTCAAAGAAGGCATCAGAAGTTAGTGGAGCAGGCACCGTCACCGAATATATCTGATCAACTACGTGAAGATATTTGTAAATCAGCAATAAAGCTTGCAAAGGCTGTTAATTATACCAATGTTGGCACAGTAGAATTCTTAGTGGATACAGAAGGGAATCACTATTTTATAGAAATGAATACCAGGCTTCAGGTTGAGCATCCTGTAACGGAAATGCTAACTGGGATTGATCTGGTAAAAGAGCAAATCAGGATTGCTTCTGGTGAAAGATTGAATTTGCGCCAGAAGAAGATAAAAAGCGAGGGGGTTGCAATAGAGTGCAGGATAAATGCTGAAGACCCTGACAACGACTTTAGGCCACATGCAGGCAAGATCACAATGTGCAATGCTCCCGGAGGTAAGGGCGTCAGGGTTGATTCGCATGTTTATTCGGGATACGAGGTGCCTCCGTACTATGATTCACTATTGGGCAAATTGATAGTGCATCAAAAAGGAAGAGATGAGGCTATTGCTTGTATGAAAAGGGCCTTAAGCGAATATAGAATTGAAGGTATCAAGACAACAATACCTCTTCATCTTAAGATTATCTCAGATTCAAGATTTGCTACTGGCGATGTTGATACTCATTTTGTAGAAAATCTCTTAAGTGAGAAGTAATAATTGAGCAATTATTCGGCAAAACCGATTCCGAAATAGTGTTTTTTCGACATGTTATAGCCGCTCTTGGCTGGTGTTCTGAGCTAAGCGAATAAAGTTACAGTTTTAATGTAAAGATGGGTGTTTATTGGTGTAATACTGACGAAAAGGCATTTAAATATTTTCCAAATGTCAGGGTTTTGTGTCATAAAATGCATCGAATGGAATTGAATAGTTTTTATCTTGACACAATAAAAGGGTCTTGATAAAATTCCAAACCGTTAGAGGTAGGATATTTTGTAGTTTTGTATCACCGTAGAGGGTGTTTAGGTATTAGTTTTTCACAGATATTTTAAGATAAAGAGAAGGGGGTTACCATATGTTTGGCCGTAATTTAAGAAGATGTGTTTTGACATTCGTAGCTATATCATTGTCGCTTGTAGTCTTTCAATGTAGCCAGAGTTTTGCCGGTAAGCAGAAGTGGAAATATATGGGTAATGGTGGCTGTAAGTGCCATATGTCTAAAGGCTGTTTTGAAGGTGAAGAATATAAGAAGATGAAGAATCAGCATTATAACACTTTCAGCAGGTTGAAAACTGATGAAGACAAGAGTAATCCTGAGTGTTTAAAATGTCATGCTACAGCGTTGGGCATGAAGATAAAGAAGGGTAAGTCCAAGCAGGGTACAAAGGACTTTATTGAAAACGTTGGTTGTGAAGCATGCCATGGCCCTGGAGAGGGTTATATAAAGGCTAAGAAGAACCTTGGTGGTAAGGGCAAAGACGCATTTAAGAAGTTGTTGAAAAAAGATCCTATGGCTGCCAGAAAAGCTCAATACGACGCAGGTCTATTAGTAGCCGGCATAAATAAGTACAAGACGATAAAAAAACAATGCCTTACTTGCCACTGGGAAGATGCAGGTTCAAAAAACAAGTGTCCTAAGTGTGAAGGTACGAAAAATAGCAAAGGTCAAGAAAGGCTCTTTACAAAGGATTACATTAAGAGAGACGATCACAGGGACCATGATGGCATTGATGATGTTAAGCCGGACGCAAAGAAATGGAAGGGCTATGTAGAGCTGGATCCATGGTACAAAACAAAGCCTCCAAATGCTAAGTAGTGTAATGGATTTGTTTCTTTGAGAATCAGCTTGTAAATAGATGATTCGTGCTAGTCGCTTTAAAAATAATGGTAGTAAGATGTTTTTCGTCTCCCCTCCTTGCTTAAGAGGAGGGGAGACGGTTGTATTGTGCGCTCTACTTAAATAGAAGATAATCAGCTATAGTGAAAGTTTATCCCACTGTATAAAAGTACTATCTTTCTTTCAATCAAGAGGAGGAGATCATAAAGTGGTATCATTGTCAAAAACAACGACAGAAGTATTTAAAGATAGTAAAATATGTAAGCTTGTAATCATTTCATGCTTTATCTCATGTCTTATTTTCATTTCTTCTTTTTCATCAAATAGCCTCTTTGCTCAAGAGAATAGTGACTGTATGGAGTGTCATGCAGATCCGGCAGAGGTAGCATCCAAGGTCAGGGTAGACCATGTCACTGGCGAAGTGGAGATTGTGACAATGGTTGTGGATGAAGAAGAGTACCATGCATCTGCTCACGGTGGTGAGGACTTCTACTGTATCGATTGTCATTCTGATCTGGAAGATTCTGAAGGAGAGCACTATCCAAATTTACAACCGGTAGATTGTGTAACATTCTGTCACGATGATCCGGCCGCAACATTCCTGGAAGGTAGTCATGCAAGCCTGATGCAGGAAAAAGGTGTACAGCTACCTACTTGTAAGTATTGCCACACGGGACAGAAATCTAAGATGAATACACCTCGGGCTGATAACCTGGAGCACAGAGGGGATACGATAGAAAAATGCGGAGGTTGTCATGAAAAATACTACCGTTCTTATCGTAATAATCTACATGGTCAGGTTACTGCAATGGGGTATGTAGGCTTGGATATAGCGACGTGTGTCGATTGTCACGGGCAGCATACTATTCTCAATTCAGCAGATCCTGAATCTACATTAGGTCCGGAAAAGGCGAAGGAAACCTGTGGTAAGTGTCATCCAGGCGCTGGCAACAGTTTTGTTAAGCATGTTGCGCATCCGGCTTACAAAGACGTTGGTTATTATAAATCGGCGTTGATAGCTTTAAAAAATATCAGAAAAGATCCTGCGGAAATCAAGAGTATCGTAAAGAGTCCGCAGACATTATTAACCGTTCTTTTCGTGGCGTATGTTGGCCTTTTGGTGGTAACATTTGCGCAGTTCGGTACGCATATGCTTTTATCATGGCTGGGCTCAATATTAGACGATCGAAAGGAGAATAAATCTGATCATGGCTGATAATACTACAACATTACTACGGTTTGGCAAGTTTCATCGACTTGGCCATACTTTCACAATTATAAGTTTTTTCGGGTTAGTGTTAACCGGTATGCCTTTGGTGTTCAAGGACTATGCTTGGGGTCAGTGGTTGTATGGTGCTATGGGTGGCTATCCTGCCGCTGGTAATATTCATAGGCTTTGTGCGCTCCTCACTTTTGTAGCAGCCTTTTTGCACTTTGCGTATCTGGCCTACGAGTCTCTAATAAAGAAAGATAGGGGCATGTTCTGGGGGCCCGATTCTCTATTGATACAACCGAAGGATGTGTTGCACATACTAGGAGATATCTTGTGGTTTTTCAGGCTGGGTAAACGACCAAAGTTTGAAAGATTTATATATTGGGAAAAATTTGAATATCTGTCGCTTATGTGGGGAACATTGGTTATGGCGGTTACAGGTTATATTCTTTGGTTTCCAGTGCAAGCCACGAGGCTTGTACCCGTCAGCGTTGCAAGCTACATTGATTTACCAAGTATCGCTCTGGTTGCACATAGATACGAAGCATTGTTAGCTGCAGGATTTATCTTTTCAATTCATTTCCTCCATACACACATGCTGCCTGAGAATATGCCTACCGATGAGGCGATGTTTACGGGTAAGATTGATGAGGCTCATGTAAAGCATGAAAGAGGTGCTTACTATGAGAGGATGAAGGAAGAGGGTCAGTTAGAGGGTTTAAGGGTTAAACCGTCATCTCCAATGGCAAAATTTGTATCCAGAATGATGGGTGTGCCTCTTCTTACTATTGGTTTGCTTATGGTGGGATTTATGCTGTCATCTGTGATATGCTCTCTTGCGTCACTCTTTATGGATTTAATCAAAGATCTCAATATTGATATATTTAGTATATTTGCTTTTTGAAAATTTATGTGATTTTTGTCTTGTTTTTGAGGATACTCCATAGTGGTTAGTAGGGTGTTGATAACTGATGATGAAGAGCGAATAATACGCAACGTCAAGGTTATGTTCGATAAGATGGATAATATCGAGGTTGTTAAGGCTCAAGACCTGACATCGATAGTTGATTTTGTTGAGCGCGAAAAACTGCACTTGATTATTACTGATCTGAGAGTGCCGAAAATGGGCAGATTGGAATTCCTTAAGCAGATTAAATCAATGGATTCCGAGTTGCCGGTTATTGTTGTAACCGGGGATGATTCCATTGAGACTGCGGTGGAGTCGATGAAAGAGGGTGCCTTTGATTATATCGTAAGGCCATTTGAGGGTGAATCGCTTTCAGTTGCAGTGGAAAAAGCACTGAAGATGAGATCTCTTGCAATGGAAAATCGATATCTTCGAAAGGAATTAGAGTCGCATTATAATTTTGGTAACATTATAGGTAACTCTCCTAAGATATTGGAAGTTCTTTTGTTGGCTGGAGATGTTTCCAGAACGGATTCAACCGTGTTTGTTTACGGAGAAAGTGGCACCGGGAAAGAGCTTGTAGCGAGAGCAATCCACTTCAATAGTTTAAGGAAGGGTGGGCCGTTAGTTTCGATTAACTGTGCTGCCTTGCCTGAGACACTGCTGGAAAGCGAGTTATTCGGCTATGAAAAGGGTGCCTTTACAGGAGCAGAGAAATCCAAGAAGGGTCGCTTTGAAATGGCCCATGGCGGTACGCTGTTTCTCGATGAAATATCAGAGATGAATCCTATTGTTCAGGCCAAAGTGCTGAGACTAATTGAAGCACGGGAATTAGAGAGGCTTGGGGGATCTGAAACGGTAAAGGTTGACGTTAGAATCATCTGTGCCAGTAATAAAAACCTTGAGGATTATGTTAAGAAGGGTCAATTTAGGGAAGACTTGTATTATAGAGTAAATGTATTTCCTATAAAAATACCGCCTCTAAGGGAAAGACCTGAGGATATTTTGCAGTTAGCACGAAACTTTGTTGCGCAGTTTTCTGAAAAAATGGGAAAGTTGTCGCTGAAAATGACAAAGAACGTTGAAAACCTGCTCGTGTCAAGCAGGTGGGATGGTAACGTAAGGGAATTACGAAACTGCATGGAAAGAGCTGTGATCTTGTGCAAAGGAAGCATGGTGACGGAGGATCATCTTCCTGTTACTTTAGTAAGAGAATCAATTTCTGGTTATCGAAGCGAAAAAGACAATGCATATAAAATGGTGAATTTTAATTTGCCACCTGAAGGAATATCTATAGATGAGCTGGAAAAACACTTGGTTTTGCAGGCTTTGAAAAAAAGCAAGAATAATAAAACTAAGGCTGCTAAATTGCTGGGTCTCAGCAGAGGGACGTTCAGATATCGGCTTGAGAAATATGCTCAAAATTAACAACAAATAAATTGACATATTTGGATTGCTCTGGTAGTTTGCTGACAGTGTGAAAGTTGAAGTTGGCAGAATTCAGCCAAATCTTTTCTGCTGACTATTTGTATGATGATGAAGGATTCATATTTAAGGCTTTTTGTTTTGGGTGTTTACAGGATATATTAAAAACATATAGTATTATGGCACGCGGAATGCTCCAAATATATATTCTGCGTACTAAATAGTGTTATTAATAACAAGGAAAATTTGAAAGGAGGCGAAGGCTTGAATACATTGAAAAAAAGATTCGGTAGGGTTTTATGTTTGGGAGTATTTGTATGTATGGTTGCGCTCATGGGTAGCCAGTTTAGTATCGTCAAGGCTGAAAAGGGCGGACCATGCCCAATGAAAGTTAACGAGTTGCTGAATTGGTGTACAGAATGTAAAGAGATATTTACCTGGACAGAATGTGGTAACTTGAAATATATCTGGAATACTAAGGAGCATAAAGAGGGTGAAGAAGTTACGAAGCATAAGGTTGTGAAATCTTGGTCATGCATTAGGACTAAATATAATTGCGTTAATGATAAATGCGAGAATTCTAAAGCCTGCTACGCCTTTAATATTGGGTTTTGCGAAGTATGCAACGACGATTTGACAGGTACTGCAGTTAGGGCGAAGCTTAATTTTGGTTGCAAAAAATGTGGTAAAGAGTATGATGAACCAGGTGCAGGTTTTGAGATTGATCACAAAATGGAGTATGCGGAGCATTTGCTTTCAAATGGTAAGTGTTCGGATTGCGGCGAAGAACTTGTAACTGTTTGTAAAATGTCTGGAACATGTCCGCATGAACCGGATTTTTAATGTAGTGTTTTAAGTAGTTTTTTTATAATTTTAGTTTTTGGAGGTGTAAGAATGAAGAAAAAGGCTTGGATATTGGGATTCCTGGGTGCGGGAATGCTAAGCTTAGCGCTGGTTCAAAGTGCTGGTGCTGGCTTTATACAGGGCACAAGGGTAAGGACTGAGCATCCATCCCCATTCCACGTAGCAGTTTCGCCTGATGGTAGCGAGTTGGCTTTATGCAATCAGTCGGGACACAGCGTGTCGTTTGTTGATGTTAGGTCCAAAAAAGTGACTGGTGAAGTGCCTGTACAGGTACAGCCGGAAGCCAGTGTTTATACATTGGACGGTCGCACTTTGTTCGTTTGTAACGCTGAAAGTGATACCGTGTCAGTCATTGACGTAGGCAATAAGGCTGTTGTAAAGACAATAAAGGTTGGTGATTGGCCATGTAGTATTAAATTGTCTAAAGACGGTTCTAAGGCATATGTTTGTTGTTCAGGTAGTATGTGGAACACTGTTGATATTATTGACACCGCAATGAACAGCAAGATTGGCGAAATCAGAACTACTGATTATGGTCCAAGGGACATAGCAATTTCTCCTGATGGAAAATCTGCTGCAGTTGTCCTGGATACAACTGGTAAGATCAACAGAGGCGTAGATTTTGTAGATCTTTCAACTGGTAGGGTTACTGAGCACAGAAATATCTATCAGAGTTGTAACCTGAGGGGTGTAGAGTACACGCCTGATGGAGCATATGTACTTGTCACAATGGAACAGCCAAAGAACTGGCTTCCTGTTTGTGAAGCTGAAAATGCTCAGATATTCTCTAACAACCTCGCTGTTGTAGAGACTAAAAGAGGCGGTAAGGTTGCAAGTATGCCTTTAGATGAGCATAACAATTATGATGGAAATCCATACGGAGTAACTGTTTCTCCTGACGGAAAATATGCTTTTGTTGGTGTTAGAAGTATGCACAGGATAACAATCCTTGATCTGCCAAAGTTGTTGGACATCGTTGTTTCAAGCACTCAAGAAGAGCTTGATGACATGAAGAATGACCTGACATTGATGATTGATTATCTGGTAGCAAGAGTTAATGTGGGTCTAGGCCCTAGTTCAGTTGCTCTTTCACCGGATGGTAAGACTATGTACACTGCAAACTATTTCTCAAACAGTTTGTCTTTTATTCAGGTAGGTGATGAGCCTTCAGTTATTGCAACAATGCAGACTGGTCCTGAGTGGGAGCCACTCGAAAGAGGAGAGCCGCTTACAGTTCCTGAAGTACATTACAGGGCAAAGCACTCACCTTATAAGAGTGAATTGGTGAGATATGGACAGTTTTTGTTTAACGAAGCATCATGGACACTGCAGGGTGAGTATTCATGCGCAAGTTGCCACTATGAAAGAGGCCAGACAACAGGCACGATCTGGGACCTTGGTGATGAAGGTTGGGGTAGCTGGAAGAACACTAAGTACATTAGAGGTGGAAGATACCTTCCTCCATTTAGGCATGAAGGATTCACAGGTCATCCTGATGAAATCGTAGGAGCTGCTTCTTCGATTGACAGAGTATGTGGTCGTGACCCTGGATTTGTGTTCAGAAGTGAGAATTTCTCTCCTGAAAGACTTGAGGCTTTGATTGCTTATATCAGATCTTTAGAGTTTACAGGAAGTCCTTTCAGAGAAGAAGATGGTTCATTGACTGAAGCTCAGAAAAGAGGATGGAAAGTATTTAGTGATCCAAAGGTTGGTTGCATTGAGTGTCATCCTGGTGATCCTAAAAATCCAAGAGCATTGTTCAGTGACGCTCAGACTCATGATGTTGGAACCGGAAGAGTTGGTAAAGATGGTTTCAGGACAACACCGGGAGCTGTGTTTAACACTACAGTTCTAGAAACTGGAGTTGGACCTTACAGTGAAGAGTATGATGTGCCAATTATTGGACTTGATCTTGTAAAAGAGTTTGATACTCCAACATTAAGAGATATCTACGCTTCTGGTACGTATTTCCATGATGGTAGTGCGCAGACTTTGATGAATACGATTGATAACACTTGCACAACATTAGATATGCATGGTGTTACATCTAATCTGAATAATCAGGATCTGCAGGATCTTGTTGAGTTTATGAAGGCTTTATAAATTCATTTTATGGGGCAATAGTCTCTGATATTACAGAGGCTATAATCTGTAGGTAGATTTAACTTAACTGAATTAATTGTGTTTCATTTTAATATATTAAAAGGAAAGGAGTAAACCAACTTATGAAGAAGGGATTATTGAAGTCAATTGCCCTGGTTGGTGTTGTTGCTATATGGGGGCTCTTTAGCAGTGCAGACTGCCAGGCTCAAGTCATGACAGGTGGAGCTAAGCCTGGTAAGGCTATTTGGGGCGACTACTGGGGTATGGCAAAAGAGATTCAGGGAGAGGTTGATACTGTTGTGTTCACACAGTCAAAGCCTACAACTGCTGGCGATCCATATCATCAATACCCAAATTATGTTTCTAATGATAGCAGGATTGTATCATACAACACGAAGACAAGAAGCCTGAAAGTCCTAACAAATGACTTCCAGAGTGCTTTTGATCCTTGTCTTAACTGGGATTGTTCAAAGGTTGCATTTGCAGGTGTTCACAAAAATGGTGGTGGTTGTCAGATATGGGAAGTTAATATTGATGGTACAGGCGTCAGGCAGTTAACTGATGCTCCTGGTACATCAAGAAGTCCTATCTACTATGCGGCTGGTGCTATTGAAGAAGGTGAAGGTAGAGTTATATCAAGAGCTAGATATTTTGAAGGTGACTGGGCTCCTCGTGGCACAGTTCCTAAGATGGGTTTCTTGATGCTTGCTTATTCACCTGACAATTCAATGGATGAGTTTGGTAGAGACTACAACTTTGACATCTATAGACTTGACCCTCAGGGTGGAAAGTCAATGGATAGAATCTGTGGTCATTTGCTTGTAGGACTTGATATGCCTAACGTTGATACTGTTATGGACAAGATTACTTACAATGTAAGTTCTAATTTTGACCCAACACTCACACGTGACGGAAATATCATGTTCAGTAGTACTCAAGCTAATGGTACTCATAACAACTCTAACGGCAGTACATGCCTGCTTGTAGATAACTGGGACGGTTCTTATCCTAGGCATATCTATGGTAATGAGGTTTCTGAGCAGCCAGATGCGCCTAAGATTCAGGCAAGAGAGGCTTCAGATGGATATGTGTATTACATTGAGGCATTAGACAACAACTCAGGCATAGGTAATCTTGCAAGAGTTAGTTGGACTACTCCTCATGCTAAGACACAGTCCAGGTTGAGCAATGATGGAAGACTTTATAGAAGTCCTCATCCATTGCCAGACGGTCGTCTAATGGTGTCTTCTGCTGAAAGACAGGATTTTGGTCTTTACTACTTCTGTGCTGATAAGGGCACTGTTTCTGAAGTGGTATACGATGATCCGGAATGGAATGATCATCAGCCTCAGCCTGTTTATCCACGTTACAAACCAAGATGGATAAACTCGTTTACAGCAGGAGCAGAGTTTGGTGTAACAACTGTAACCTATCAGCCGTTTGACCAGGTTAAAGTTGAAGGATATCCTCACTCATGGAGTACAACAATATGCTTTGATACAACATTGACAAATCTTCCAATTGGTCCTTATGCACATCAGAGGGCAAAAGAAGTTGGTCATGGTGACATCAAGGCTATCAGAGTACTAAATGCTGTACTGCCGAATGAGACGGATTCTAAAAGATATCTTCAGGGTGCTGGTGCACACCTTCTTGGTGGTGCTAAGTCAAGTTCTAACTCTGGAACATCTTACTCTCAGAGACGTATGTTCGGTTATCAGTATGTAGAAGATGATGGTTCTGTTGTAAGTTCACATCCAGGTGATGAAGCATATTGCACTCAGATTCTGGATGACAAAGGTATGGCAGTACAGACTCAGCTATCATGGGCATATGTAAGGCCATATGGTGGTAGGATTTGTACAGGTTGTCACTGGGGTTCTTATGATAAGAAGGGTTATCTGAACATTCACACAAAAGCGCTTTACAACTGGTGGTTCAGTGATTTGAGCCATTATGATTCTCCATTTATGTGGGCTAACTTAAGAGTTGACAAGAATGGTAATTATGCTGGTGTGAAACATGGTGATGACGTTGTTGTACCTAATGATGTTTATTATGGTGGTTCTTCAGGTACAACTTCAGCAGCAGTTGAAGGTTTGAATATTGACAAGTTGAGAACTGTTGATTTCAGAAGAGACATTCAGCCAATCTTAGATGCTAAATGTGCTTCTTGTCATAGTTCTACACAGGCTCCTAATCTGAGTGGTAGTACAAGCTTGGTTTCTGTTGGTGGCGTTGCAGCATTCAGTCAGTCATACAACAGTCTCTTAGCTCCTCAGAGGGGTAGAGACACAAATATAGGTGGTAAGTATGTTAATCCAAGTGCTGCAATAAACAGTCTTCTTATCTGGAGACTTTATGAAGAAGAACTTTCACAGTTCGCAGCAAGGAATAATCCTATACCTGTTGGTGGTAGGGTTATGCATAACAACATGCTAACACCAGAAGAAAGATACTTATTTGTTGAGTGGGTAGATTTGGGCGCACAATGGGACAACATTCAAGGTCCTGACCCATACCCAGGATATCGTGGCAGATAAGAATCTAGTTTCAGATTCTTAAAAAATGCTCGTTTTCGAGCGTTTAGTTAGCTTAGAGCTGGCATAGCAGGAGTATGAAAGCTATGCCAGCTTTTTTTATTTATAATTTGTAAAATCGCTTGACATGTAAGCGGTTATTAGTATAATTTACTTTCGATATAGAAGTATGTGGTCAGCGCTCGTTTAGACATAACATCTGAAAATTAAAGAGCTTACAAGGGTTGTCTAAACTGATAAACACATTGGGATGCAGCTATGATGAAGTTTGTGGTAAAGTTCTAGTTGTAACGGGACTGTTTTATTGCAATAGTTTTTTAAGAAGTTGTTATTGTATCTTTTTATACTAAGAAGAAAGGGGATGGAAGAAGAATGATACGATCAATAAAAGGTTGTTTGTTGATGCTGGCAATCATTGCCGGTTGTGCTCTTTTGCCGATGAATTTCTGCAAAAATGCAAGTGCTGATGATGCAGCACCAACGTTTCAGGATGTAGCATCATCAATTTATGGACAGGCTGTTGGAGATGATGATGACGGAACAATGTATGTCTTTGGTTTGACAGCTAGATACACTGGTCCAGATAGAACATTTCCGGGTGAGGGTAAGTTCAAAAACATATTTAATTACTTACCTATAACAGCATTGTACTATAATCCAGATGATTACTATGTATCAACACAAAAGGTTGAGGGAGTATTTAAGCCTGAAGAGTGTGTTCTATGTCATTCAATCCAGACGCCACGAATAGTAGTAGACTGGAAACTGAGTCAGCACTCAAAAGGTGGAAAGACAGCTTCGATGGATGCGGAACAGGTAGTAGGATGTGATGCATGTCATGGTAACAACCATCAGGAATTGATAATGCCTAGCGTCACCACTTGTGGTAAGTGTCATGCAAAGGAAAAAAGTGAACATCTTGCTGGTGGGCAGGGTTCGCATGGCTCTCACACAATTTGGGATATATCAGTTACCGAATTTGCTTGGCAAATTGGAAAACCTGCGGAAGAAGTTGCTAGTTGTGCTCAATGTCATGGTATTGCTGGAAACAGATGTGACGGATGTCATACAAGGCATCAGTTCAAACCATCAGAAGCAAGAAAGCCAGATACATGTGGTGTATGTCACATGGGTGTAGACCATGCTGAATATGAGTTCTGGTACAACTCTTTTCATGGTAAGATTTATATGATGGAAGGTGATACTTGGGATTGGGATAAGAAGATGACTCCTAAGAATTACCGTACTCCTACATGTGCGTACTGTCATATAGGTGAAGATGGTAATCACAACGTACAGCATATGGCAACTGATTATGCACATATGGGTATGTTTCTGCTCGACAGAGGTGCACCTCAGCATAAAGCTAAGAGGGATGCATGGATAAAGAAATGTCAGGGTTGTCACTCACCTAGATTTGCTGCAGAGCAAATGTATGGTATGGATGAGCAGATTAACGTCAGTTTCACTAAATGGCGTGAAGCAGTTGGCGTTATTGTTGGGTTATATCTTGAAGGCTTGTTTGATCCAATGCCGGCTGACCTTGCACCTGACTACACTGGTGGTCACACGATGAATTTACTACCAGGTGGTGCTCCAAGATTCTACAATGTATCAAACATTGAAAGACTTGCAGTTGAGATGATTGTTTACCAGGTAACTGCTGTATACAAATCAGCAGCGCATTTCGCAATTGATGACGTTTCTTACAATGCAGGTGCGTTCCCAATGGACAGACATCTTATCCAGATCAAGGATGAAGCTTCAAAGTTAAGAAGAATTTCTACTCTTGAAAAAGAGGTTGGTATAGAGCATAAGGCTTTCGATTTCTGGAAGCATGGTGAGTATACTGATCTTCTTACTGGTTATAAGAGGACAGAGGGTGATATAGTCGAAGATGCATGTGATCACGGCGATCATCCTTGTTTTGGTGAAGAACACTAATCTTCATTAAATAACTTTTGTTGTTTTTAGAAGGGTAGCACGGAGATTTCTAAACTGTGCTACCCTTTTTTTGTGCCAAGGGAATAAATTATGAAAACCATGACAGATAATAATATAAATATAGCCGAAGCATTTTATGGACAGAATATACCGGATAAGAGTGGGCACTTTGGTGAATATGGCGGTAAATTTGTACCTGAAACATTAATGCCGGCACTAGAGCAGCTAGAGAGGGAATATCTAACGGCTAAAGATGATCCTAAATTTAATGAAGAATTAAAATATTATTTAAATGAATATGTAGGCAGGCCATCACCACTATATTTTGCACGAAGATTAACAGAGAAATTAAATGGTCCAAAAATATATCTTAAGAGAGAAGATTTAAATCACACAGGCGCTCACAAAATAAATAATACAATGGGGCAGGTTCTTCTTGCCATCCGAATGGGGAAGAAGAGAATTATTGCTGAAACAGGCGCTGGACAGCATGGCGTTGCAACGGCTACTGCGGCTGCGATGTTTGGTTTAGAGTGCGATGTCTATATGGGAGAGGAAGACATACGAAGGCAATCTTTAAACGTGTTCAGGATGAAATTGCTTGGGGCCAATGTTATACCGGTAAAGACAGGATCAAAAACTCTTAAAGATGCAACTAACGAGGCTCTAAGAGATTGGATGTCTTCAGTCGTTAATACTCATTATATAATTGGTTCAGTGGTTGGTCCTCATCCATATCCAGTTATGGTCAGGGATTTTCAGATAGTAATTGGACAGGAGATGAGGGAGCAAATTCAGAGTGCAGAGGGGAGATTACCTGATTATATCATAGCATGTGTTGGTGGTGGAAGTAATGCGATTGGTGCTTTTTATCCATTTATTGATGACAAGGATGTAAAATTGATTGGTGTTGAGGCTGGTGGATTGGGTTATGATGTAGGACAACATGCCTCTACTCTTTCCAGTGGTGAGAAGGGTGTGCTTCACGGCAGTCTTAGCTATGTCTTACAGGATGATGATGGTCAGACATCGCCAGTACATTCAATTTCTGCAGGTCTCGATTATCCTGGAGTTGGGCCGGAACATAGCTACTTAAAAGATATCCACAGGGCTGAATATGTTTCTGTCACTGATGATGAGGCTGTAGACGCGTTCAGTATGTGTGCACGATTGGAAGGTATCATTCCTGCACTCGAAGCATCTCACGCAATAGCGTATATGGTAAAGTTTGCGCCAACAGTAGATAAAGATAAGATTATTATATTAAATCTATCTGGAAGTGGAGATAAGGACTCTTTTGAGGTTGCCAGTAAGCTGGGAATTGATCTGTAATTAAAAGGTGAGGCCATGTATTTTGGTTGAGCCATAACTATATAAAAGGAACATGTTTTAAGTGAATAGGATTGATGCCAAATTTAAAGAATTGAAAGAGAAAGGTGTGCCCGCATTTATACCTTTTATAACCGCAGGGGATCCGAATCTGGATGCTACTAGGGAATTGATATTGGAATTTGACAGAAGGGGCGCTGATATGATAGAGCTTGGTGTTCCGTATTCTGATCCTATTGCAGATGGCCCTGTGATTCAATCGTCTTATTATAGGGCGCTTTCATCAGGTATTAAGTTTTCCGATATATTAGAACTTGTTAGGGATGTTCGGAAGGAATCTCAGATTCCTATTGTATCTATGATATCTCAGAGCATACTTTTTAAGTACGGACATAAGGAATTTGTAAAAAATGCTGCTAAAGCTGGACTTGACGGTGCTACAATTCCAGATCTTCCTATTGAGGAAGCAGAGGATATAATTGAGACGGGGAAGGTGGAAGATTTCAAGGTGGCCTGTTTTATTGCTCCGACAACGACTGATGATCGTGTGGATTTAATTGTAAAAAAATCTCAAGGTTTTTTATATTATATATCAGTAGTAGGGATAACAGGTTCTAAAAATGAATTAAATAAAGAGATAACAACTAACATCCAAAAAATAAAAAAAGCAACATCCTTGCCGGTTGCCCTTGGATTTGGAATATCAACTCCTGAGCAGGCTAGAATGGCCGGGAGAATTGCTGACGGCGTTATTGTAGGAAGTGCCATAGTAAGAGAAATAGAGAAGCATATTAATCAGGATTGCAGTGTGTTGGTTGATAAGGTAGGGGAGTTTGTGGGAGAACTTGTAACTAGTACGAAAAATCAAAATTAACTCTTTTTAATTATTCCTGTTTTGTGGGGAAAATTGTAAGAAGTTTATAAGGTGTGTTATAAATCAATCGTTTAAGTCCTTTCGACTCCTCTTATTAATCCACCATAGTGTTTATATTAGTCTAACTATCTATTATTGTGATAAAAATACGAATTTTAGTTATCAGGATTGATATTACTAATCGTAAGTAGACCATCTTAATTCACTTCTGATTGAATGGTTTTTCTTGGTTGGCTTTCAGTTTGACAGTTTAGGAGCACTAAATATGAATAAACAAATTTATGTAGAAGAAACAGAACTACATTCAAATAAAGGAAGACGTGACTTTCTAAAGATATGTTCTGTTGTATTATCGTCTCTTATCGGTGTAGCTTACGCTGTTCCACTGATACGTACTTTTATAAGTCCGGCTTTGCGGCAGACGGTTTCCGGTTCAACCGGATTGATTGAGCTGGGTAGTATAAGTAGCTGTCAGGTAAACGTTCCCATGAACGTAAAAATTGTGGATGCCAAAACGGATGCATGGACAAAATTCCCCCCTATGGAAATAGGAGCAGTTTGGATTATAATGAACGAGGACAAGAAATTTACTGCTTTTACTTCAATATGTCCACATCTTGGTTGTGGGATTAATTGGGATGAGGGTTCCGGGAAGTTTATATGCCCGTGTCATGATAGTTTTTTTGATATAGAAGGAAGGGTGCTTTCCGGGCCATCTCCACGTGGAATGGATACTCTAGAGACAGAGATTAAAGATGGAAAAATATTTGTAAAATATGAGAAAATGAGATTAGGTATTTCTGGAAAAATGCCTGCTTAGATAATTACTTATTAAGATTACAAAACACTGGAGTAAATAACGAGATAATGAAGAAATGGTTAGAAGATAGACTTGGAATAAGCACACTCTTTAGCTTTTTCATGGATGAACCGGTAGAAGGCGGAGCTAAGTGGTCTTATGTTTTTGGAAGTGCCCTGATTTTTGTATTTATGATGCAGGTTATATCCGGTGTTATGCTTGCTACTGGTTACTCTGCATCAGCAACAGATGCATGGGGAAGTGTGTATTACATTCAACATAAGACTTTTTCCGGATGGTTTGTAAGAGGTATGCATAATATAGGTTCAAGTGCAATGATTGTTCTTGCTGTCCTCCATATGGGACAAACACTGATTTATGGTGCATACAGGAGGCCTCGTGAGCTGAACTGGATTACCGGGGTTTTTATGCTCTTTATGGTTTTTGGATTCGGACTAACTGGCTATCTTCTTCCATGGGATCAGAAAGGTTTCTGGGCGACTCAAGTTGCTACAAGCATCATGGGCTTGTCACCTGGCATTGGAGAGTTTCTAAAAGAGGTAGTTCAGGGTGGAAATGATTATGGGAATCTGACGTTGACTCGATTTTACAGTTTTCACGTTTTTTTTCTGCCAGCTGGTCTTATGGCTTTTATGGCGATCCATATCTACCTGTTCAGGAGGCATGGTGTTACACCGCACTGGAAACCCGGTGAGATTGAGCTTAAGAAAA
>JABGRF010000337.1 GCA_018648405.1 Candidatus Scalindua sp. | reverse complement strand
AATAAAAAAACCGTTTGAACGGTGTAAGTGGTTCAAACGGTTATCAAACTGCTGTTGTATTTATGTTTTGATGATTTTGACTCTGTTTTCTTTGCTTGAGACCGTGATGTTTGGAATAAGCAGTTCCTGGCCGATCTTTAATGAGTTTGGATTAGACATTTGGTTCTTATTCGCCTGATATATCTTCTTCCATTTAGACTCATCATTATAATACTTCCTTGCCAGTTTAGAGAGACTATCGTTAGCCCTTATCTTGTGAGTTATGCAATATTGAATATTTGCTACTCTGATACTCTGGTATGGGGCAGAAAATATTGTATTATATGATTTTGCTTCTCTGACTTTCAACCCGCGACCATTATCATATATATTGTCATTCGTCAATGACATATAGAATGATATGTAGTCTGTGGATTCCTCACGGCGTAAAAGCGGTCTAATATACTTGTCATTTTCGTACTCTTCGATAATCCTCTGCTCTTCTACAAAATAATCTATAGGGATGATACTATCTTTAACATTTGGTTTTCGCTGGCTGTTGAGGCTGTAGAATTCATTTGTCTTTCCTTCTCCAAACACATTAAGGCTGTTTTCCAGTGCGATCAGGTAAGGTACAGATCTCTGCGTCTCCGGTGATCTCATGTAGTGAAGAGCGCCTGTAACACCAAAAGCTAAAATAACAATAAAGATTACAAACTGCTTATCTCGTCTCATCTCATCCCCTATTTTCAAACTGTCTTATAAATTATTACAAAAACGCTCTTGATGACGCGTAGTCTATCCAAAGTTATTATCGACTTTTCCTTCATTTTCTTTAGTGTAAAATAATAGAAAGCAAAACCCGTACCGATTAGTAAAAGGTCATAAATATTTCAGCAGGTTATACATAAGTTGTTCATTTTAAAAATGATGTGAAAAAAAATAAATTTTAAGCATTTTGAAGATGTGAATCTGTTGTCTGCTGGCTGTTTATGAATAGGACATTTATGTCGTAAAATTAGATAATTATTTCCCACTTCTATCCTCATCGAACAGTTCGTACGTGGTAATTAATAATATGGCAAAGACCATACCTATATTTAATAGTTTTTGAATATGTTTTTAGTTTTTACGTAAGTAGTTTGTAAGTAATAGAAAGTTAGTAGAATCTATATTACCGGTTTTCTGTAGAGTGTTTTGTAAAAAGGTTACTGTACCAGAGTGATACAGTACCGTGGTTCATTCCGGGGCAAGGTTGTATCAGAGTGAAACACGGAAATAGGGATGTTCATGGCAGGTGTTATCGAAGGAGTTATACGCCTTAAAATTGGCTTACATTCCACACCTCTTTCTGATACGATGCCTCTTTGCCTTAGATTAAGAGTTCAGGAAATCAGATAAAAGCAGTCATATCTTGAAAAAGTTAATTAGCATGAGCTACTTACAGTATATTTTCAGCGTCGTGTTTATTGCATACCTATGTCTGTTCAGTGCTGTTAGTGCAACGGCAGATAGTGTGCCAGAGTGGAAGAGGGTATATGTGCCGGAAGGTGATGTCTGGAAGTATACCGAGCAGCACTTTACATTCAATAACGGGACAGACCCGGAGACGCTTGATCCTCATCTCATGACCGGTTTACCAGAGATGCGCCTTGCTGAAGCCATTTTTGAGGGTCTGGTAACGTATGATCCTTCTGATCTCACCCCCCGCCCCGGAGTTGCTGAAAGCTGGGATATAAGTGAGGATGGTCTGATATATACCTTCCATCTCCGGAAAGATGCGAAGTGGAGTGATGGTAAGGCTGTTACTGCTCAGGATTTTGTATCTTCATGGAAAAGAGGCCTCGATCCTGTCAACCGTTATATAAACCTCTTCTTCCCGATTGCAGGTGCCAAAGACTACTCTGAAGGCAAGATGTCAGATTTCAGCGAGGTCGGGATTCACGCCGGGGATTCTCATACTCTTGATGTTGTTCTTCATGCGCCCTGCCCTTACTTTCTTGATCTAGTCGCTTTTCCCACATATTATCCGCTCCGTGTCGAATTGATTGATAAGTTTAATGAGAAATGGACGAGACCGGAGAACATTATTGGCAACGGCCCTTTTGTTCTGAAGGAGTGGTCGCCTCGTGAACAGATCCTGTTTGAGAAGAACCCTCATTACTGGGACAGGGATTTTGTTAAGCTCGAATTGATCACCGCCCTGCCGATATCGGATCTGAATACAGCTTATAAGTTATTTCAGAATGATAAGCTGCACTGGATGCCGGCTCTTCCTGTTTCAAGGATTGAGGAGCTTAAGCGTAATCCCGACTATTATGTATATCCGATGCTCGGTACTTACTTTTACCGGTTTAACGTAACAGAGCCGCCATTTGATGACCTGCGTGTCAGAAAGGCGTTCTCTCTTGCAACTGATCGTGTGGAGATATGTAATGAACTGCTTAAGGGTGGTGAGCAGCCAAGCAACCACTTCTGCCCTCCGGTAGCCGGTTATGAACCGATAGAGGGATTAGAGCACGATATTGTCGCTGCACGCAAGCTTCTTGCTGAAGCCGGTTACGGGAAAGGTAAAAAGAAGTTTCCTGGAATAGAGATTATGTACAATACCAGTGAAGGGCATAAGATGATTGCAGAAGCGATATCTCAGCAGTGGAAACAGAATATAGGTGTTGATGTCGGTACACAGAATATGGAGTGGAAGGTCTACCTGGACAATCAGAACAACCTGGATTATACGATAAGCCGCTCTTCATGGATCGGGGACTATGCGGATCCTTTTACTTTTTTCAGCATCTTCAGAACGGATGATGGAAACAATCGTACCGGATGGAGCTGCAGGGAGTATGATGAACTTCTCGACAAAGTGTCTGTAACACTTGATAGAGGAGAACGGAACAATCTATTTAAAGAGCTTGAGAGATTGCTTGTTGAACAGGAGTGCCCCGTCCTACCGATCTATGACTACGTAAATAAGGGTCTGATCAAAGAGTCTGTTCTGGGCTGGGAAGCTAATATCAGGGATGTGCATCCGCTAAAGTACATTTGGAGGGAATAGAGTAAAAAGTGTGCAGATATCTTTTCAGACGTTTGGTTTTTGTTCCGATTATCCTGTTTATCCTGATCACTATTACTTTCTTCCTGGTGAGGATGGCGCCCGGCGGCCCGTTCAGTTCTGACAGGGAGCTTCCTCCGGGAGTTGAGCAGGCGTTAACAGAGAAATACAGTCTTGATGGTTCTCTGGCAAGTCAGTATGGCAGATACCTGGTAAGGCTTGTACATGGTGATCTCGGGCCGTCGCTGAAGCAGAAAGATTTCTCAGTAAACGAAATCATCTCTAACCATCTTCCACCGTCAATCCTTCTCGGTATAACTGCACTGTTGATATCGCTTTTTGCAGGCGTTGCAGCGGGCCTGGTGTCAGCTTTGAGATCCAACAGTATGCTCGATTACTCTACAATGGCGTTAGCAGTGATTGGTATAAGCCTGCCGGTATTTGTCTTTGGGCCGCTTCTACAGACTCTCTTTTCCCGTGTGCTCCATATTCTTCCCGTCTCAGGATACAGAGGAGTATCGCTTCACCTGATACTCCCTGCTATAACTCTTGGGCTGCCATTCGCTGCCCGGTTTGCGCGTCTTACCCGTGCGGGGATGCTGGAGATACTATCCGAAGATTTCATTACCACTGCACGGTCTAAGGGACTGACGGAGCGGACAATAGTCTTGCGTCACGCACTCAAAGGTGCCCTTCTGCCGGTTGTCAGTTTTCTCGGACCTGCTATTGCGTCAATTACTACAGGTTCACTTGTTGTAGAGAAGATATTCAATATTCCCGGTCTTGGCAGAGAGTTTGTCGAGAGTGCTCTCAACCGTGACTACTTTATGATAATGGGTACTGTAATCCTTTACGGAACATTAATAATAGTATGTAATCTTGCAGTTGATATTGTTTATGGATTTCTTGATCCGAGGGTAGGTAATGAAAACTGAGATGAAACAGGTCCGGAAATCATTTTCACCAACGCGTCTCGCATTTATGAGACTGCTGAGGCATCGTCTCGCACTAGTCGGATTATTTCTTGTTGTTTCAGTATCAGCAGGCGTTGTCATTGTTCCTCTCTTCTACGGTGGATCACCGAAACTTACAAGGATATGGCTCGGTGCAAGATCTCCGGGATTCTCTCATCCTGACTGTTTGAGTAAGAATATCTTTATTGTAGGAGAAGAGGCGGAGACATCTCCATCATTATCATCTGCTAAGGAGTTGGTGTATCAGACAAAATATATCTCCAGTCAGGAGATTCGCGTTACAATACGACGCGGTAAGGTTAATACCATAATGTTCACTGACGGTGCCCGTCATGTTGAGGAGCTGGACTCCTCAACATTAAAAGGTGAACTGTTCCGTTCAAACAATGATGGAACCCCGGGTGCGGTACTGGAACAGGTATTTGCTCTGAAGAAGAACAACCTTCCGCCAGAAGGCCTTTTTGAGGAAGGCTCCCGTGTCCTTATGATGCTTCTTGTTGATACAGATGATGAAAGAACACAGAATATAGTTACACTAAACAATTCGATTGTAACATCGATAACCGTCAAACATGGCAACAGTAATATAAACAGTAATTCACTTATTATTAAGGGACGGGATATAGTCAGTGTTATTGCTGATGGTGAAGAGAGAACGGTTAATCATCTTCTCGGGACAGATAAGCTTGGCCGTGATCTTTTTATAAGGATTCTATATGGAGGAAGAATTTCTCTTCTGGTTGGCGTAGTAGCTACACTGGTAAGTATTATAATCGGTTTAAGCTATGGAGCTGTATCCGGTTATTTTGGTGGTATGGTAGATAGCGTAATGATGAGAATCGTTGACGTTCTTTACGGTCTGCCATTTATCTTTCTTGTGATTCTTTTGATGGTACTTTTTGAGAGAAGCCTGATTCTCTTTTTTGTCGCGCTTGGACTTGTTCAGTGGCTGACGGTTGCCCGTATTGTCAGAGGGCAGATACTCTCACTGCGTGAATCAGAGTTTGTTGAGGCGGCAAAGATGTCTGGTGCGAGTGCCGGGAAGATAATATTCAGCCATCTGATACCACACACGATTGGACCGGTAATAGTTTATACAACACTTACAATACCGTTGATTATCCTTGAAGAGAGTTT
>JABGRF010000307.1 GCA_018648405.1 Candidatus Scalindua sp. | reverse complement strand
TATATGAAGAGCCACCATGATTCATTGGCATCTCTGCAATCATACTATGAATGGAAGAGCCAATTCCTCTTTTTACGGAAGGAGCTGGTGGCGCAGCTGATTTATTGTAGGAAATACTCCCACCGCCTTGAGGCACCGAATATGAATAATCATACGCCTCCTGGTGCATGCCAGCAGCCCCGCCTGACGATATAGTACCATTCTGTTCTACAGGTACATTTATGGGTTGTGGAGTTCGATTGAGATCTACAGATAAATATGTCAGACTAACTACTAAGATTGCGACAAAAGCTGTTGCGCCACCCGCTATAACATAAGACTTTCTCATGGCAAAACCTCCTAATAAATTAAGAAATAAGTTGATTCTGCCAATTAGACGCCGTTCGGTATCAATTCCTTTGATATTTTTTTGTAATGATTCTTTTTGCCGGTTAAATTCACTTACAGAGGCTTTAATCGTAGCCCTTTTGACAACTTCATCCGGTTCAGGAATCTTTATTTCCTGTAGAATTTTATCTATATCTTTCTCTTTCACAATTTAACCCCGTCTGATTCTAAATGCTTTTTAAGTTTTTTTTTAACCTGAAACACTCTCCACGAAACAGTCTTCTCAGCGCAATCCAACACGACTGCAGCTTCCTTGTGACTCATACCTTCACTAAATACAAGCAGTGCAGTCTCTTTCAATTTGTGAGGAAGTTTAGTTATCATATACTGGATTAATTCTGCAATCGAATTCTCTTCGGATGTTGATCCTTCCTTCATATTCTGCTGATCCGACAATGCCATCTCCTTTTTACGTATCCTGGCATTTTTTTTCGAAAAATCCTTAGCGCTGTTTATTGTGATCCTGTACAACCAGGTTTGAAATGACGAAGACTCTTTAAACGTTTGTATGCTCCCGGCAAGTTTCATAAATACATTCTGGGTAATATCTTCCGCGTCCTCTTTTATCCCGGTCCACTTATATGATATCTTATATACAAACATGTAGTTTCGTTCAACCAGTTCTTCAAACGCAACTGAGTCCCCTTCCCTGGCCAACTTTATCAATTCTGTATCATCTTGATTTTCCATATTTCGTATACTTTTCCCGTCTGCTTAGACTGCTCTGAATATTAGACGATACTAAACTATAAATCCTTTGAAAAAATAGTTTATCAACTCCAGGTACTTCATGGTATATAGCAACTATGTATGATAACTAGCCGCTCTAGATATGAGAAAGAGAAAAAACATCGCAGAGAGCTCTGAAAAAGGGAATGTATGCTATCAAAGGCAGAAATGATGGGCTGAATAGTTTGTCAATCTGAAGGGTTCAACCCCGGCTTTTTACTCAGCGACGTCCAGGCCAAACTCTTTCTTGATAGTTATTTTGGCATTAATGAAGTCTTTATGTGCTACATTAAACAGGCCTGATATTTTCCTTATTGTTTCAACCTCATTATGATCGAGCTCATCATCACAACACGCAACACGGAAAAGAGTCTCTATAACTGACTTTCTTACGTCATAAGAGAGGTTTTTACCAACCTCGCGGGTAAAACGATGCAGATCTATCCTTTCTATCGCAGCTTCCTTAATAGAAGCCATAACTGTTACCATCTCATCTTCCGGTATTTTGCTGTATAAAGTGAGGATTTCCTTGATCTTCTCATCTTCTTTCGCCAGAAACTTCTCATCCGCCTCTGCAACAACCCATAACAGCGCCCCCAGGGCGATCTTATCATCTATGTCCTTCACCTCAGGCCTATCATCTTCGTCTTTCCATACTGATGTGATTACATTACTTCTAAATTTATCTAAAAAACCAGCCATACACAGCCTCCACTTTTTTTACCTAAATGCTAAATTTAAAGCCATTCTGACATATTCGATGAGAAAACAGTAGCCTTATTTCCAACCATCATCCACATTTTGAATTGACAGGAATATGATATTGGGTAGGATGTACTAATTATTAGAGTATCACCAAATTTATTAAAAAGGATAACCATGAATACCAATTATAAAAATTACGATTTGGATTCAGCACCTGCAAAATCATATGGTAAAGATGAATGGATGACTTCTGTTCATATCAACAAACTTAGTTCCGATGGCTATAAGACAAAGGCGTTTTATTGTAAAGAGATTTTTGACACCAAAGAAGAGGCAGAAGAACATTCATTAAATTTAGGCAAACAGATAGTTGACGGCACACATCCTGATCACAAAATTGATTTTTAGTTATAGCTGCAGAGAATCCTCGGCGTCTTTTGTTCGGGGAGAACCCCTGTGAAATATATTCAGATTTCACAGGGCAGGTGTAAAGAAAAAACAGAAAAGTTTAGCCACAGATCAACTCCCACCCAGAAGCTTTTTTATTTTATGATTTTTCTTTTGAAATAGTAGTTACTATATTGCACAGTAACAAGTTCCCATCCTTGCTTACCAAGTTCATTAAGGACCGGCTGGTCTTGCTTGACCTGTTGTTTCATTGATCCTTTAGTTTTTGCACTTACGATCTTATATTCCCATTGCATTTCAACAGTCTTCTCCTCTGCAGATACGAATGCACTCGAAATCATTAAACCGACAACAAATACAGCTGCAAATATTAACCAATAACAGTTCTTCATTTCAATTCTCCTTTTAGTAATAAATTTTGTTCACGTGAAGATGCAGAGAGCGTAAAGAGAAGGCATTAGGATTTGCGAATTGCGAGTTCAGATTTACAAATAGCCAATGGCTTATCTAACCGCCTCCGGCCATACGTCATTAAAACTTGAATAGGTATTTGATTATGCCGAATGTAGAAATTGCTCCCAGTGTAATCAGGATATACTTGAATCTATCATCTTTACGATGGTGCCGTCTGGAATTGATAAAAACCCCGATGATGCTAATACCAAGTCCGAAGATCAATAGGCAGAAAAGATAGTTTATTAGTTGAGGATCCCATGTTGTTCGTACGTTGACGTCTGCAGCCTTGGTGAACATATTCTCTTCTTCCGGTTTTGCCATGTCGAGAATATATAGAGCCGCAATCATCACAAACCAGCCGAAAATACCAAGCCACCTGAGTGTCTTAATCAGAAAGTCCGGCCCCCTACGCCTATCCTGTTTCATATCTATATTGCCTTCTACCATTCGTATATCTCCCTATAGTATGATTAAGCAGTTTACCAATGCCTGCCATTATAAAAGTGCATGGATTTTTTGCAATATAAAAGATTGCTCACCGCAGAGACGCTAAGAGCGCAAAGAAAAGAACAGAGAATTTTAACCACGGAAACAGACGGATTTCCACGGACAAAAAGCGCGAGAACATGGCACTGACGACTGAGATAATGACCAGAAGCAAGATACCAGATACAAGAAATAAGACTTGTAGAGTATCAAAATATTTTTATTAAATTTCCTATTGACTTCACTGCTTATTATCGTATATTTGCGATATAGGATTATTAATATCATGGCTATAACAAAAGTTAGTGAATTTAATACGAGAGAGAGAAAGATCGCTGCGCTCTGCAAAGCTTTAGCTCATCCGGCACGGATTGCGATCATCAACTTCCTGATTAAAAGGAAAGAGTGTATCTGCAGCGACGTTGTCAATGAACTCCCGCTGTCCCAATCTACCGTGTCACAACACCTGAAAGAGTTGAAGGAAGCGGGATTGATAGTTGGCGACATAGACGGTCCCAGGGTCTGTTACTGTATCGACAAGAAGAGATGGAGTGAGGCGGGCGGAATCATAAATCTGTTTTTGTCTCAAGAAACAATTAAGGCCGGAAAGCGCTGCTGATGGCTTTTGACATAACATCTTAATATAAAATGGCTGAAGTTAAAAAATTATCATTTTTCGAAAAATACCTGACACTATGGGTTGTGATCTGTATAGGAGCAGGAATCGGCATGGGAGAAGCAATGCCGGATCTTGCCTTTAAGCTGGATTCTCTTTCAATATACCGGGTATCCATACCTATTGCCGTATGCCTGTTCTTCATGATGTATCCAATCATGGTCAAGATAGATTTCGCAGAGGTGTTAAAAGTAGCAAAAACACCAAAAGCGGTTGGCCTTACTCTCTTCATCAATTGGGCAATCAAACCGTTTACCATGTTTCTCATTGCATGGTTTTTTCTGGGCTACCTTTTTAAAGATTTTTTGCCCGGCACAGAGATTCTGAAAAACGGCGATGAGGTGGAGCTGTGGAGAAGCTACATCGCGGGAACAATCCTTCTGGGAATCGCACCCTGTACAGCAATGGTTTTGATGTGGGGTTACCTGGCGAGAGGCAATGACAGCCTTACCCTGGTAATGGTCGCAATCAACTCTTTGACTATGCTTGTGCTTTATGCCCCTCTTGGCGGTTTTCTGTTAGGGGTAAATGCTATGCCTATACCATGGCAGACCATTCTGTTTTCTGTTGCTGTTTATGTCGCCCTGCCATTGGTTACCGGATACTTTACGCGTAAGGCGATAATCCGGTTCAAAGGACTGCAGTGGTTTAATGATAGGTTTGTTCATTGGCTTACACCGGTCAGCATAATAGCGCTATTAACTACATTGGTTCTTCTCTTCTCTTTTAAGGGTCAGATTATTGTTAATAATCCGCTGACGATATTATGGATCTCAATTCCGCTATTCCTCCAGACGGTCTTCATTTTCAGTCTCAGCTACTTCCTTCTGGCAAGGTTATTAAAACTCTCTTATCAGGACGCCGCCCCTTCGGCTTTGATTGGTGCTTCCAATCACTTTGAAGTGGCCATTGCAACATCGGCAATGCTGTTTGGACTCTCATCCGGCGCTGCTTTAGCTACAGTAGTTGGAGTCTTGATTGAAGTTCCCTTAATGCTTATGCTTGTCTCTATCTGCAAAAGGACACCTTATCTGTTTAAAGAGTATACGCAATAACGACATTAATGCAGGAAAACCAATAGATGTAAAATGATGTATTCCTGAGGTTTCGAGAGCTAATTTATATATAGACTTTGAATTTATAGTGTAGTACCATAAGTACAGAGTGTAAGTCCTTATAAATTAATTGCACAAATTAGGAGGTTGAAATGTTTAAAACTATACTTGTACCGATTGATTCTTCAGACACGAGTCTGGTAGCAGTTGATTATGCAATTGACCTATCAAGATCTTTCAACTCAGAGATAGTAGGTATCTCAATAATTGATATAAAAAAATTGGCTGGACCATTCATGAGAGACCTGGGAACAAGCATCGGTGGCATGGTGCCTTATGCTGATTTCCAACGGAATGTACGACAGTTTCTGGAAGACACTGCCAAGGCGGCATTGGATGAATTGGAAGGAAAATGCAGCTCTGCCGGAATCTCATTTACACGTACAACAAAGGAAGGCATTGTTGGCAAGGAGATAGTCGAATCCGCAAAAAGGTGCGATATGATAGCAATGGGAATGTCAGGTGAACATGCATTCTGGCGTGATGCTTTTCTGGGTTCAAACCTGGAATCTGTTGTAAGGCAGACACACAAACCTGTATTGGTAACCCCGGAAAAATATAAGAAGATTACAAAAATACTGGTTGCATATGATGCCAGTTCTTTCTCAATCAAGGCTTTAACTGCAGGTGCGGATATTGCGGAACAGATGAAACTTCCTCTAACTGTTGTTACCGTATCTGATGATAAAAAAGCGGGGGAAGATATCCTTTCTCAAGCAGATGAAAATCTTAAAGATTGCAAAATTACGTATGACAAGGTCCTTAAAGGTGGCGAAACCGTGAGTGCAATTCTCGATTCCTGCAATGAAGGTTCTTATGACTTGCTGGTAATGGGTGCTTACGGTCACTCTAAGATAAGAGAATTAATCCTTGGAAATACTACTGTACAGATTATGAGAAAAGTAAGTTGCGCGGTATTACTATGCAGATAAATTAGTCTATTTCGTTTGCTAATTTATTGTTTTTTGTCAATATTATTAAAGTAACCACAGCCTGAAAGCTACAGACCATAAAATTAGCGATTGAAAGGAGCCAGGTTCAAAATGATATCCTTAAAGAAAATATTATGCCCTATTGATCATTCAGATTGCTCAAAAGAGGCCCTGAAATACGCCGTCTCGCTTGCAATGAAAGACGAAGCAAAATTGCTGCTGCTGCATGTAATCGACATCCGTTCTTTTAATGAGGGATTAGATGCAATGTCAACACAGATCCCAAATGAAGAGACACTTGAACAGTTAAGAGTAAAACTTCTTGATTGTATACCGGAGGAAATCAGAGATGACATGGACGTAGAAGCCACTGTAATCCAGGGTATACCTTTCGCGGAGATTATAAGCACCGCAAAGAAAAAAGAGATTGATATGATAGTAATAGGCTCGCATGGGAGAACCGGTCTCAAACATATGATGATGGGCAGCGTGTCTGAAAAGGTTGTAAGAAAGGCCCCCTGTCCAGTGTTAACCGTCAGACAACCCGGCCACGAATTTGTCATGCCTTAGTATTTATGCTTAAGCCACAAACTTCCTTTTACAGCACAATCTCACATGGTAAAAAAAGGCAAGTGCATTTATTATTTTGATGAACGAGGTCTCTCTGTGATTCGATTTAGCATATTATATATAATGCACAAAGGAGAATTCAGATGATACAATTGAAAAAAATATTATGCCCCATTGATTTTTCAGAAAGCTCTCAAGAGACGTTACAATATGCAATACATCTGATGTCAAAAGATGATGATGCCACCCTATACCTGATCCATGTAGTGGATAACAGGGTTATTGATTATGGTAGCCCTTTTTATGGGCAAGAACCATCTTTAACGATGGTACCGCTCGACCAAACCACCAGAGAAGAATTAGAGAAAAAGTTATTAGCCGAGGTTCCGGAGGAAATTCAAAGCAGGGTAGAGACAACTATTCTGTTTGGAGTACCTTTTGTTGAAATTATAAAAATGGCACGGGAGAAGGATATAGATTTAATTGTAATTGGCACACATGGAAGGACCGGCCTTGCACATATGCTGATTGGCAGCGTTGCCGAAAAGGTAGTAAGAAAAGCTCCATGCCCGGTCTTATCTGTTAAAAGTAAAAAGAAAAATCCATAGGAGACAATTATGAAAAAGAAGCCTTCCTTAGTTGTTGATTTTGATGGAGTTATTTGTGAGCATCGCTTTCCGGATGTTGGAGAGCCAACTGAAGGTGTTCAGGAGGCATTAGACACATTAAGAAAGGCCGGATACCGTATTGTTATCCATTCATGCAGAACATCATTTAAATTTAAGAATGTACTCATTGGTGATCAGTTCGACAGGATAAAGGAGTATATGAAATACTATAAACTGCCCTTTGATGATGTATGGGTACCGGACAAACCGATTGGAGTCGCCTATATTGATGATAAGGCTATGAAGTTTAAAAACAATTGGGGTGAAATAGCTGAAAACCTCGTTTCAAAATCCAGTAAATATAAATAATTAATTACATGACATTAAACTATGATTTCCGTTCAAGACGTAAGCAAGCACTACCTCGAACAAGTTATCTTTGACAACATCTCTTTTAACCTGAATCCCCGTGAACGCACTGCTCTGGTTGGCAGAAATGGACACGGCAAGACAACATTGTTCCGAATGCTCACAGGGCAGGAGCAGTGTGATGAGGGTAACATTGCCGTTCCAAAGAACTATCGTATAGGATATTTGAGTCAGCACATTAATTTTACAAAACCAACAGTTCTCGAAGAGGGGTGCTGCAGTCTGCCCGCCGATCAGGAGGGAGATGACTGGAGGGTTAAGAGTGTACTTTCAGGCCTTGGTTTCTCAGAAGATGATTTTGACCGTGATCCATCGGAATTTTCCGGTGGTTACCAAATCAGATTGAATCTTGCAAAGGTTTTAGTTTCAGACCCTAATCTCCTTCTACTTGACGAACCAACAAATTTCCTTGATATTGTCTCCATACGCTGGCTGACCGGTTTCCTGAATAATTGGAAAAATGAAATTGTCATCATAAGCCATGACAGGGGATTTACTGACAGTGTTGCAACACATACATTAGGTATCCATCGACACAAAATTGTAAAGATCAAGGGAAACACACAGGAGTATTATGACAGGATATTAAAAGCAGAAGAGATTCATGAGAAACAACGCCTCAATGAAGATAAAAAACGTAAGCAGGCAGAGAGTTTCATAAACAGCTTCAGGGCAAAGGCCGGACATGCCAGCCTTGTACAGTCACGCGTCAAAGCACTTGAAAAGCAGGAAGTGCTGAAAAAACTTGAAAAAATATCCACACTATCATTTTCATTTAATTCAGCCCCATTCCCTGCTAAATCCATAATGGAAGCACAAGACCTGACTTTTTCCTATAATGGTAACGATTCACCTCTCATAAACCATCTTAACTTTAATATAGAGAGTAATGATAAGATATGCATAATCGGTAAGAATGGTAAAGGCAAGACAACATTGTTAAAATTGCTGGCTGGTATACTGTCTCCCAAGGAAGGAAAAGTTAGAAACCATCCTCAGACTAAGATTGGTTACTATGAACAGGCAAATACTGCGACCCTTAATGACCAACTGACAGTTGAAGAAGAGATTGCCTCAACTGTTTCAGGCATTGAGAGAGGAAGAGTCAGAAGTATATGCGGTGCAATGATGTTCTCAGGAGATAGTGCTCTAAAAAAGATAAAAGTCTTGTCAGGAGGTGAAAAGTGCAGAACACTACTTGGAAAGCTGCTTGTTATGCCAACCAATATTCTCTTGCTTGACGAACCTACCCACCATCTTGACATGCAATCCTGTGAAGCCATGATGGATGCAATTGACAACTTTAGTGGTGCAGTGCTCATGGTCACCCATAATGAACACATACTCCACAGGGTTGCAAACAAGCTGATAGTATTTCACCATGACAGAATATTCTTCTTTCATGGCACATATTCTCAATTCCTTGAACAAATTGGATGGGACGATCAGGACAGTATCAAGCCAGGAAAAAAATCTTCTAAGCAAGAAGAGACAAAAGGCCTGAACAAGAAAGAAAAAAGGAAAATCCGTGCCGAGCTTAATGCCAGACGCTCAAAGGTATTAGCCCCCCTTGAAAAAATGATCAAAGGAATAGAGAAGGATATCGACAAAGCGGAACTACAACTCCGAATAGACACGGAAGCCCTGATTAAGGCATCACACGACCAGAATGGAGCCGCGATATCAAGACTGTCTAAATCAAGCAAACAGACACAAAACCATATTGACACCCTATACAAGGATCTTGAAGATGCATATGAAAAATACGATCAGGACAAAATAGAATTTGAAGAAGAACAACAAAAAGCACTTACGTAAGTATTCGCTTTAATAAAAATATTGCATTACCAGCTACAATGACATTTTACATATTGCAAATAACAAGATGGAACTCCAATCAGACATCGATAACGCCTTGACATTATTATAACAGTTTGTTACTTTACCGTTTTTATAGGAGAGAAAAAAATGCCTTTATATGAATATAAATGTAAAAAGTGTGAGAAAGTTTCTGAGATACTTCAGAGAAATAATGAAAAAGTAGTTTGTCCTGAATGCGGTGGTAAATCGCTAGAGAAACAGTTCTCAGTATTCGCGAGTGGTTCTCAATCTGACTCAACAGGTGGAGGAGGCATGCCCCCATCATCGTCTGGTTCCTGTAGCGGCACAGGTTGTTGTGGATAAAGTAACACCATCTTGAACTCAGCTCTTTATTTAAGTAGAAATTTAAATCTAAATGAAAGGGGATTAATTTGGCTATAATCAGCATGCCCCCTTTTCCTCCTTTACTCTTAGATAAATCTTCCTCAAGACGGTTGATTACGCATGGTACAAGAAACATCAGCCGATCAAGACAGGGAGAATAACCAATTCCTTCCCGTGGATCGTCCGGATCATTGGCAGTGCCTTCATCCGCCTTGCAAAAGAAGCCATTCAGTCTGGCAAATGCATCACTGGTCCTGGATATCTCTTCGAGAAGCGGTTTGTAATCTGTTGAGTTATTTTTATTTATCTGAAATCTTTTTCGGAGCTTTGTTCCAGGGCATTCTGGCTAAAAACATGGCCATCCCACAGGTATCTGTCACAGCCGCAATGACAAGGCCGGCCCCCACTATTCCGGATAATATCAGGAATGCAGAATTTAAAACAAGCGACAAGACAACTCCCAGCAATACAAGTAAACCGGCTACAAATCTTACCTGTCTCTCCAAAGACCATAACTTGCTTTCTCCCTCTTCAATTGGATATCCAGCATCGATCCATGCCTTAAGTCCTCCCTCTACAACAGATATATCTCCATATCCATCTTCTAACAATCTTTTTGCAAACTGTTCCGCCCTCTTACCTGCTTGACAAACTATATATGAATGACGGTTTCTATCAAATATCTTGGAACTTTCTTTAAACCTTGACAATGGTGCCGAAATTGCACCCTTGATTCTATTCCCTTCATACTCAGAAGCTTCCCTTACATCAAATACCTGGACATCCTCTCCATCTTTAATCTTTGCGTACAACTCTTTTACGGTCAACAAGCTTACGTCGTTAATTTTTTTATCACTCATTTCACCACCTACATTAAACTTGTAAAATATACTATTTCCTTGCGATAATTGATAAAGTTAATGGAGAAATGTAAAAATCAATTTAGATCAACTTAGTGCAAGATAACAGCTTTTATGTAACTCCAATCAAAATTGATCTTAAGCTAATCTACATGCGAATTCAATTCAAATTCTATAACCATTAAAAGAAATCACGAGAAAACATTACGACTTTAATATTGACATTGATTAGCTTTTACGTTGCAATATAGGCAAGGAAGTAAGTCTGCTGTTTTGCAAAAGAGCGGATGTCAGTAAATGTTATCGTAATCAGCAAGTAAACAATTAATAGAAAGGAGATTAAAATGAGTAAGATAGCAACCTTAATATTAATAATTTCTACCTTTACCGTCCTTTATGCCACCGAGTCCATTGCTCAGCGTGGAATGGGGTGGAGAGGAGGCAGGGGCCAGGGGCCTGGAGGTCCATGCTGTAGCATGTTTAATCAGGAAACAGATGAAACTGTCAGTGGTGAGGTAGTCAGCATAGACGAAATTATTCACGGGAAAGGTGCGTCCTCCTACGGTGTTCATTTGACAGTGAAAACTGACAAGGAAACCGTACCTGTTCATTTAGGACCAGGATGGTATATTGAGAATCAAGACATTACGATTGAACCTAATGACAAGGTCGAAATCAAGGGCTCTAGAATTACTTTCAATGGAAAACCGGCAATCATTGCTTATGAAGTAAAAAAGGAAGAAGAAATATTAGTACTTAGAGATGAGAACGGTTTCCCTGCCTGGAGTGGTTGGAGACGACGCGCGGATGTTCAACCTCCCACTCAACAAAGAATGAGATGGAAAGGAAGCGGAAAATGGGGATCTAAATCCAGTTATGGAAGGATGTATAACCCTGCGACAATTGAAACTATCAGTGGCGAAGTTATCAGCGTAGACAAAATTACGCCGCGAAAAGGTATGTCATATGGAGTGCATCTGAGTCTAAAATCAGATAAGGAAACAATTGATGTTCATCTGGGACCTGGATGGTACATTGAAAACCAGAATTTTACTATAGAACCTGAGGACAAGGTCGAAATAACAGGGTCAAGGATTATGTTCGACGGGAAACCGGCTATTATTGCCGCGGAAGTAAAAGATGGAGACGAAATACTGGGACTCAGAGATGAGAACGGTTTTCCTGCCTGGAGTGGTTGGAGACGTCGCTAGTTCAGGTGATACAAAGATACTCATAAGTATGCAGGTTTAATGTTTAGTCTCTCAAGGCCCTGCATACTTATGCGCTTGCTTGGAGTTTTACTGGACGTTAACACTAACGACTCTTACCGTTATTTGAATAAAGGAGTGAGTTCATATAAAGAATTTATATCCTATATACAGGTTTTTTGGAGTAGTATTGTGCGCAGTTGCAATTTTGCTGTGTATTCCAGACACTACCTGGGCTGCGGGAGGTGGCAGAAGATCAATGGGGTTTCTTGATATTTTGCTGTTACCACGTGTCTGGATCAGCGCTATCTTCTGTCTGGCAGGAATGGGACTTTTAATAAAGGCCCACGTACGCAGTAGATTGCGATTAATAGTGTTAAGTGCCATATTCTTCTTTTTTGGTATTCTGCCAACATTGCCTTTGGGCTGGTTTGCCTGGAGCATGGGGTTGCACCCAAGCCCTGTTTGTGCTATCACCAAGCCATTTTTGTTTCTTAGTGCAGGCAGACAGGTGCCCATTATCTTTATAGCAATTTTATTCTTTATTTCTGTGTTCAGTATTGTTGGCAATAAACTCTTTTGCGGTTGGGCTTGTCCTATTGGTGCTATTCAGGAAGCATTTAATCATATACCCTTAACCAGGAAGCTCAGGTTTATACTTCCCTTCCGGTTAACTAACACTCTACGCATGATAATCTTCATTGCTTTCATCACGTTAGTGCTTACCATAGGCCGGAGCATTTACGATTACTTCAATCCATTTCATTTCCTTCACTGGAGATTCGACATTATGTCTGTTACGGTTTTACTTATTACGCTGATGGCATCTCTGTTCATCTTCAGACCCTTCTGTCACGTGGTCTGTCCTATAGGACTTTATACCTGGCTACTGGAGCACTTTTCGCTGGTTAAGATCAAGGTTAACAAGCATGATTGTAAAGACTGTAATCTATGCATTAAGAAAAGTTCTTGTCCTACTGTTCAATCTGTTCTTGAAGAGAAAAGGTCAAGACCAGACTGCTTTGCATGTGGCCGATGTATTGAAGCCTGTCCTGAGAAGGCTTTAAGGTTTACAAGATAAAGATTTAGAGGTAAATTATCGAACCACACAGAAAAGATTAAACTTAAACATAAATACAGAACTATGGAAATAAATCTAACTTTCTTAGGAGCCGCTCGTAATGTGACCGGCTCAAAGTACCTTGTTGAAGTTAATGGCATCCGTTTGCTTGTTGATTGCGGATTATACCAGGAGCGCGGTTTAAAAAATTTAAACTGGGAGCCGTTTCATGTATCACCTGACAAGATAGACATCGTATTATTAACCCATGCCCATCTGGATCATTGTGGCCTGATACCAAAATTAGTTAAGGAGGGTTTCAAAGGCAGAATTTATTGTACACCGGCAACAACTGAAATTGCAAAGATCGTACTCCTTGATTCCGCTAAAATACAAGAAGAGGATGCTGCATTTAAACTAAAACGACATCTTCGTGAAGGTAAAAAAGGAAATTATCCGGAAATCCCTTTATATACTAAGGAAGATACCGAGGCTTCATTTCAATATTTTTCTTCGATACCATATCAACAGAAATTTGATCTAGGACACGGCATCGATGTAGTGTTTTATGACGCAGGCCACATACTAGGTTCTGCAAATATTAAGCTATTTATAAAAAGCAATGGAGAGGAAAGGACTCTCATTTTTTCTGGCGACATAGGCAAAAATGATACCCCGATTCTTCAAGATGCTACGGTATTTAAGCAAGCTGATTATGTTGTAATGGAATCGACTTATGGCAGCAAAGGAACTCCTTCTTCTGTGGCAAATATTCAAGAAACCCTGAGCGATATTATCAACAATACTAATGATAAAGGTGGAAACGTTATTATCCCAAGCTTTGCAATAGAAAGATCACAGGAAGTGCTTTACCGCTTAAACGAACTTCTACGTCAGGACCTGATTCCACACATTATGGTTTTTCTTGATAGCCCTATGGCAATTAGAGTTACTGATGTTTTTCGTCATCATACGGATTTGTTTGATGAAGAGGCGGCGGAGTTACTTCGTAGAGGTAAACATCCGTGTGACCTTCCGGGATTACAATTGTGTAGGACGGTAGATGAGTCAAAAGCAATAAACTATATTAGAGGTTCAATAGTTATTATTGCCGGATCCGGTATGTGTAATGGCGGACGTGTAAGACACCATCTTGTAAACAACATCATAAGGCCTGAATGTACAATTCTTTTTGTTGGTTATCAGGCTATAGGAACACTTGGCCGACAAATCGTAGATGGTGCAGAAAAGGTGCGGATACATGGTCAACATTATCCGGTAAAGGCCAAAGTGATTAAAATCAATGGGTTTTCTGCTCACGCAGATAAAGATGAATTATTACAATGGATATCCGCGTTTAAGAACAATCCACCCCGTAAAGTATTTATTACACATGGAGAGGAGAAAGCGTCAAAGGCGTTTGCAGAAGTTGTAGAACATAAACTAGGTTTCATTACTGAGCGGCCGTCTCGTGGTGATAAATATGTTCTCAATTAAATGAGACACTATAGAATATATGGATTAAAGTAAATTCCAGCAAAGCACTTCCCGATTCACCATATCAGACTATATCTCACCTTTCATATCCTATACCTATATTTTGATTTGCGCAAGAGATGCCAATATCATTAAATAGTCTTGGATTTTCGAGACAATTTGCATAAAATACATCCATGCAATTAAAAATAAACATCGGTTGCTGCAACCATCTGTTCGGAGAAGGCCTTAAAAAACTACTACTGGAAGAGTGTAATCTTGATGAAAGTATCATTACGGTCAGTACAAACCCCCGGGAAATCATTAAGGAAGAAAACGATCTCCTGATCACAGATTTTAATACGCTTGCCGGTATTATTTTCGATGACATTTCCGACAATCACAAGGTACGAATTCTTCTTTTAGGAACAGGATGCCTTCCAAAAATAGAAAATGAATGTTTGATAAGCTTTATCTCACGCGGACTTGTAGGTATTTTGTCTCCTGATACCGATCTGCCTCTGTTAAAGAAAGCTATAGAGTGTGTTATCGCAGGTGAGTTATGGTTTGAAAACAAGCAACTGCTTGAAATTATTCCAGGTGTGAAAGTAAAAAGCTGTGGTAAGGAAACCTCTATGACAGACAAAGAAATAGAGGTAGCCAAATTGGTTTGTAATGGACTATCAAACAAGGAGATAAGGAAGGCTCTGAATACCAGTGAGCAGGCGGTCAAGTCACACCTCAGCAGGATATATAAAAAGACTGGAGTCTCTGATAGACTCCAGCTTGCCCTCTATGCATTAAACTCAAGTGTGTTTCTGATGAATCAAAAGTGCAGGAAGGATTTGAGATCAAAATAGAGAGCAAGACCTTAATCTTGCTCTCTATTATATTACTGTACACACATTAACCATTTGAAAGAAATTACATATTTGAATTCAAGATAATCACACAACCAGTTCAGTCTCTATCGGAACTCTTTGTTCAGTATTAACAACCAGCTTCCCATCATCCGAGAGAGAAATCTGAAAGTGATACAATGGCCTTGGTGCTGGACCCGCAAAATTAACTCCGTTTTTATAATACTTACTACCATGACACGGACATTCAAAAATGTTTTTTTCCTTTGTCCAATGAACTGCACAGCCAAGATGCTGGCATATTACTGATATAGCCTTAAAACTGTTACCTTCTCTAGAAATAAAAACCTTCCTGGATTCTAATGTCGTTACACTACCCGGAGCATAGTCAGCTGGATAACCGATAGGGAAAACAGGAGAAGATTCAAAAAGAACTCTGGGAAAGAAAAATCCCCCCACCGCTTTCGGTCCCAATAATTTAGCTGTATAAATCCCAACTGTTGTTAAAAAAACCGCCCATCCAGCCAGGGTAAAGAAGTCTCTCTTGGATGTGTAGATATTACCTGGACAAGCTTCTTCTTTTGCTTTTAAATCATTTGCCATGATTCTGCCCTTCCTTTCTTATATGGTTCCATCTATTAAAAGCTTACTGAATAAAACAAGCTCTTCCTGCCGTACATTCCATATGTATTTAATACCCGGTTTATGGAAACTGACTTACTGTTAACAACAAGAGTATTACCGGAAAAGTTCACTCTTTTAAGTTTTTGTGGTAGTGTCTTTAGATTCATTATGGATGCAACTTTAGTTGCAACGGAATGAATCCAAAGAGATTGTAAATGCCACTTTTGTCCAATTTCTTTTTTAACTCTTAATTGTATAATCATATTAGAAGTAGGAAAAAGTTGATGTACAAAGTATACTTTTAACAGATGGTAATGTAGCCAGCATAGAAAAAGCAACTCCGGGTAGAGGAATGTATTACGGTATACATTTAATTGTAAAAACGGAAGAGGAAACTCTCTCTGTAGGTCTGGGTCCCGGAGGGTATATGGAGAGTCGAGGTATTAGGTTCATGCCAGATGACAAGGTAGAGATCAAGGGACACAGAATATATGACAGAGGGGAAGCGGCCATCGTCACTTCTGAGGTTAAAAAGGGCGGTGAATTACTTAAACTCAGAGATGATAGCGGCCTTCCATTCTGGAAGGGTCATAGGAATCGTTAGTCACTCAAACCGGCAAGAGCATCTGGTCTTCATGACAATCCAGATGCTCTTTAGCCGATTTAATTAGACGAGCATTGGTGATACACACAGAAATTTACAAGTAATATTGCTGTGAAAGAAAGGCGGTGAGTAAAATGAAGAATATTTGTTTCTTAATACTAACTTGTTTTGTAACAATTTTTTTGGCTTTATGCCAAAACGTTCAAGGGGAAAGCCGAGCCTTATCTGAAGATCAGGCCAGGACAATGCAGGAGAATCTAAAGAAAGCCATGCAGGAGCTGAAAAGGGAGATAAAGATAGAAGTTAAAGTTGAGAATGGTGGAACTATTACTGGTAGCGTAAAATGTAAAAGGATTAGATATCCTGAAAACGTAGTAATTTTTATTGAAGAAGTAAATGGCAACGATTATCCTGCTCCGGAGGAGCATGGAATAATAGACCAGTTTAATCTGACCTTTGTACCCCACGTTCTGGCCGTACAGAAAGGTACAACTATTGACTTCCCGAACAGCGACGCTGTCAGACATAATGTTTTTTCTCCACCGGACTGTTGTAAACAGTTTAATCTTGGTACTTACGACGTGGGTGTTGTAAAGCAAGTAACATTTGATAAGTCGTGTGATGTACCTCTATTGTGTAATGTACATGCAGAGATGTCTGCATTTGTAGTGGTGCTTGATAATCCTTATTTTGCAGTTACCTTAAGAGACGGCAATTTCAAGATTGATAATATCCCTCCGGGTGAATATACATTGAAAGCATGGCATGAAAAACTTAAAACAGTTACACAGGGGGTAAGAGTAGAAACAGGAAAGACAACAGATGTGAGTTTTGTCTTAAAAAAGAAAAAGTAGACAAGGGCAGTGAATAATATTACTGCTCCAGAAAGGTGGTGAATTAGTCATGAAATATACTTCACACTATATTAGTAAAATAGGGAAAATATCAATTTATATCTTATTATTTCTGTGCATTACAACAGCCGTTTGGGCTTCTGGTGGCAGTAGAAGGTCTATGGGGGTTTTTGATGTTTTATTATTGCCTCGCGTCTGGATAGGTGCTCTCTTTTGTTTAGCCGGAATCTGGCTCTTGATGAAATCATGGGTACAAAGGAATCTTCGATTAGTAATTTTAGGTGTAGTATTCTTTACTTTCGGAATTCTTCCCGCATTGCCTCTTGGACGTTTTGCATGGGGAATGGGCATGCATCCAAGCCCTGTCTGCGCAATTACAAAGCCTTTTTTGTTTCTAAGTGCAGACAGAGGAGTACCTATAATATTCCTGACAGTCTTAGCCGTTATTTCAGTTTTAAGTATAATCGGAAATAAGATATTCTGTGGCTGGGCATGTCCAATTGGTGCTATACAGGAACTTTTTAATAAGATACCGCTTCCTGAAAAGCTTAAGGTTATACTGCCTTTTAAGGTAACTAATTCTATTCGGATTATAATATTTATAACCTTTATAACACTTGTCTTTACTGCAGGAATAGGTATTTACGGCTATTTCAATCCGTTTCATTTTCTACACTGGCGATTTGAAGCTATGGGAATCTTGGTTTTCCTGGTTACACTGACAGCCTCACTATTCATTTTCAGACCATTTTGCTACACGGTTTGTCCTATCGGGTTGTTTACGTGGGTACTCGAACACTTCTCGCTGATAAAGGTGAAAGTAAACAAGCATAATTGTACAGACTGCAATCTCTGTATTAAAAAGAGCCATTGTCCTGCTGTGCAATCAATTATTGATGGAGGCAAGAGTCACCCTGACTGTTTTGCCTGTGGACGATGCATTGAGGTCTGTCCGCATAATGCATTGGGATTTGTAAGATGAGTACGGTCTTCCATTATGGAGGAGCTGAAGAACTCGTTGGTAGATTTAAACCGGCATGAACACTGTGGCTTTATAACCATTCAGATATTCTTTAACCGGACAACTTTGACTAACATTGGCGTTAGACATTTAACGTTATAAGCAATATAATGCCAAAGTATAGATGATTTTAAAATAAGGACTGGGAGACCAATCATGGAGAGCAAAGATGCTGGAGCCCTGACCGGAGAACCGTTTCAGGATGTCGGGACAGTAGCCAGAGAACACTATCTAAACGGATTTGGATGCGCTGAGAGTATACTGCATGCACTTAATGATACGGGAACTTTAGATGTTCCAGATATCGTGCTAAAAGCGTCTACCGGATTCGGGACAGGATTTGGTGGCAAGGGCTCTACGTGTGGTGCAGTGACCGGCCCGATCATGGCTGTGGGCATAAAATATGGTAGACTTAAACCTGATGAGGATTCTGATAATGCCTACAAGCGAACTAAAAAGATAGCAGATACCTACGAACAAAAGTACAAGACTACAGATTGCGCATGCGTAACGAAGGTTTGGAGGGATCGTGGCAAGTTTACAACACCTGAGAGAAGAAAGTTCTGTGGCGCTATTGTGCGGTATATGGCGAGGGAGACAGAAAAGATACTCAGCAAAGATGAAGCTTAATACGTTTCACATGTAACCTCATCCAGCCATAATTGACACGTGTATCCAAACTGGAAGGTATCAGAATCCATCATAAGCCTGTTGCGGAATATCAACAGGAAGAGAGGCTGTGAGTAAAATGAAAAATATATGTTTCTTAATACTATTCTGTTTTGTAACTACATTGTTAGTTTTGAACCAAGACGCTCAAGGAGATAACCGGACCGTATATGAAGATCGTACCAGGATAATGCAGGAGAAGCTAGCTAAGGCCAGACAGGAGCTAAAACGGGAGATAAAGATAGAAGTTGAAGTTGAGAATGGAGGCTCTATTACGGGTAATGTAAAATGCAAAAGAATGAAATACCCTGAGAACATAGTAGTTTTCATTGAAGAAATCGGTAACAACGATTACCCTGCACCAGAGGAGCATGGGGTGATAGGCCAATTTGATCGGACTTTCGTTCCGCATGTTATCGCTGTACAGAAAGGCACCATTCTTAATTTCCCAAACAGTGACCTTGTGAAACATAATGTTTTCTCTCCACAAGACGGTTGCAATCAGTTTAATCTTGGTACTTACGACGTAGGTGTTGTAAAACAGGTAACATTTGACAAATCGTGCTATGTACCTATTCAGTGTAATGTGCATGCGGAGATGTCTGCGTTTGTCGTTGTATTTGATAATCCATATTTTACAGTTACCATGAAAGACGGTAATTTCAAAATTGATAATATCCCGCCAGGGGACTATACATTAAAGACATGGCATGAAAGGTTCGAGTCGGTTACGCAGGAGGTAAGAGTAGAAACAGGAAAGATAACAGATGTAAGCTTTGTCTTAAAAAAGAAAAGGAAATGACAAACAAGAGGTAACACTTAGTTCAGAAGTTATTCATCCATTTCGAATGAGGCGGTTAGATACAACATTATTCAGATGGGTCCACATTTACATTAAGCTTTTCTGTAAATTGAACAGCTACACATACTCGGCTTCCGTCACTGGAAGTTTCCTTTATATCCTCTCTGATAATTAATCCTTCCCCACTAAGATTGAGTGTTCTTTCATTAGTGTCAACTGCTGATATTTGAAGTGGAATTATTGATCCGGGGGAAAACGCATCTACGTTATCTGTTATTACTTCGAAATAAACACCGGTTGCGCTAACATTTATTGTCTTACCTTTTTGCTGTGGCAAAGAAATATCAAAAGACAGGTTCAGCCTCTGGTTATCCCTTTTGTCAGAATCTAATTCTTCAGTTGACATACTTCCATTTCTCCCTAATAGGTTAAAACATAAATCCTCTGGCCTTGTGGAGATCGACTTAAACAACTCACACAAGACAGTTTACTTATCTAAACATTATACATCGTATATACGATATTAACAGAAAAAAATGTTTATGTTTATAAAAAAATGATCTGGATTTGGACTATAAGAAAATTGTTGAATCGGTGAAAAGCACGGGTAGAATTAAGAGTAGTGATTAATCTTATAAGGTGTATAGTAATTTTTTGTAATGGCTTGCTGAACTTATAGTTACAAATCTAAATATAAACGGCTTCAATGATGAAGAAAATAATAATTAGCAAAAAGGACATAAATTCTTTTTACAAAGGTCTTAAGGAAGAATTTACCGTTTATGGTGTGAAAGAGAAGGAAAAAGGTTTCTATGTATTTGACGAAACAGATGAATTTGCTGATCCTCTGAATGACTATATACCAACCATTCTTCCACCTAAAAAATATTTATTCCCTCAACAGGAGACTCTGCTTCGTTTTGATACTCAGCCACATCCAGACATACAGCCCGTTATAGAGTCTAAAAAGCAGATACTTTTTGGCGTCAGACCCTGCGATATTCATGGAATAAATCTGCTGGACAAAATATTTTCCTCTGACCACGAAGATATAAATTATACCCATAAACGTGCCGAAACAGTTATCGTGGGCATGGACTGCCTCCGGCCATGCTATGAACACGCTCACTGTGCGAGTGTCGGTTGTCTGGATGTAGATGAAGGATACGATATTATGATTACTGATATTGGAAATAATTTCTATATTTCGACTAATACTCCGATGGGAGAGGCAATAATAGAAAAATACGCAAATTCAATTGAAGCAAGCAATGAGGATAAAGACAGGTTTGAGAAATTGATAAAAGAACGAAAAGATAAATTCGAGATGAAATTCACCACAGATGTATCCAACCTGCCTTTGCTGTTTAAAAATGCAGATAATGATCCGATATGGGACGAATTAAACGATAGATGTCTAGGATGTGGTCGCTGTAATATAGTATGCCCCACCTGTTACTGTTTTGACGTCTTTGACTGTATGGAATTAAATATGGAGTCTGGAGAGAGATGCCGTCAGTGGGATGCGTGTACATTAAATGATTTTGCAGTTGTAGCCACAGGAGAGAATTTCAGATCTACCAGAGGTCAGAGGTTAAGACACCGGTTTAACAGGAAATTTAACTACTTAATGACTAAACACAATACATCTTTCTGTACCGGGTGTGGAAGATGTTCAAGATCGTGTCCAGTTAGTATCGACCTTGTAGAAACCGTAAATGCCGTAATCAAAAATAACAAAGCTGAAGTTAAATAATTTCCAGCCCTTCTATAGTCGATTTCAATTTAACGCTATGTTTGATTTAACAAAATTTTCACTGCAAGATATGTCTGAGGTTGGAGATGCTTTGCAGCAATTGGAGCTCAAGGCAAAAAATATTGATGAGTTAAGCGATATGATAGTCCGGTATTTTTTTGACAACCTTGTCGATACGCAAACCGGAGAGAAATCGTCTGTTCTGATCCGGTTCTTCATGACATATCCTTATTCAAGCCTTGGTACAGAATTACGCCAATCAGTCGATAAAATGCTAGATGGTCAGTCTGTGCATCAGGACATGAAGTGCCTGGAATTGTCAGCAACTGCCGGAGTACAACCGGAGTGGAACTCAACGATACAATCAAAAGGACACCGCGTTCTTCCTCTACAGAATGAAAATATGTTGAAAAATAATATTATGGTCCATCAATTTATTGACCAAATGGGTATAGGCATCTCAAACGTACTTAATCCTGACCCAACACTATCGTCTGAGTTGGAAGGCAGGGTTTTCAACGTCTATCATGTACCTGATGCCATCGGAAGTCCATATATTCCAGCACAGGAGGAGTTTGTAGTACCTTTTGGAGTTAAATCTGCAATGGGTTTTGGGGGTATGTTACCGACAGGAAACTTATTTGCACTGCTTATATTCTCTAAAACGAAGATCCCTCGTGATACGGCAAATTTATTTAAAAATATCGCATTGAATATAAGAATGGCACTCTTGCCTTTTGTTAATGAGAAGATATTTGTAATTGATAAAGACGAAATTACGGAAGAAGAACGACTCAGATCATTGATAGCAACACAAACAAGTTTATTGGAGGTATACAAAAAAACTACTACCGAAAAGACCAGACGTTCTGAAAGTGTATCATTTAATATTACAAATCTAATAGGAAAATTTACAAAGAAAGTTTGGTTGTACTTCTGTTTAATATCCACATCTGTTTTATTTCTTTTTTTCCACTGGTTGACACATATTGAGTTTACATTACACTTGGCTGCTATTCCCATTGAAATCCTGTTCGGTGCGTTATTAATTGAAAAGATTTTAGAGAGGAAGAGAAAGGCTGAACAGTCAAAAAGACTAATGCACTTCAGGTGCTATCTGTTTCGTTCACGTTTGCGTAACATTTTTCTTGCCAACCTTAATGCACTAAAGTTTCCAATAATATCAATATCAAAAATTAAAAGTGCAAGCCTGGAAGAGTTGAAACAAATGCGTAAAGATGCCAACCATATAGAATATGCATCTTTAGACGCAATGGAAATGATAATAATTGAGTATGTCCCCGCGTATCACGCATTTTATAGTTTTATGGAGTGGACAATTATTCATGACATAGATTCCGGTTTCGAGAATATGATTTATATTCTGCATTTCATTGAAGAAGTTAAGTTGTTTAGACACAATAACCCGGATACACCATACATTTATGAGGCACAAAAGCAGAGGTCATTGATGAAGAAAGTAAAAAAAGTTTTAGCCGAAGGTTTATTTAATTTCCTGGATTTTTTAATTGAATTAAAAAAGAAAGATCCGGCCCTGTTTTATGAGCTCCTTGCTGATTACGAGGAGTCACCTCAGGACACCCGAATAATGTACGAACGGAGAAAAAGTGAATAATGCTGGTGTAAGAGATCAGAAAGTTACTTGACTACTCGATTCCAAGACAAGGCTACCAAAGAATAGAAGAAATCAGGACGCACTAAATAGGCGTTTAACTCACTCTATAAATTATCATTTTCTATTGTCTTAATTATCTCGATTCTTCTTTTATGCCTCTCTTCATTGCTGAACAGCGTCTCCATCCAAAGCTGTACTAACTTTTTTGCCTTACTGATAGTTAATGTTCTGGTCCCCAGAGATAGTATGTTAGCATCGTTATGTTTCCTTGACATTTCTGCGCTATATTCATCATAAACAACTGCCGCCCTGATACCCTTAACCTTGTTGGCCACTATCGCTTCTCCCTGGCCTGATCCACCAATAACAATTCCCTTGGAATCCAGACCCATGTCAATATCTTCAGCCACAGCTTTAGCAACGGGGTAAATAAAGTCAGGATAATCATCAGACTCATTAAATTCGTAAGCACCCTTATCCTCAACTTCACACCCGAGGTTCTCAAGGAACATTTTTAGTTCCTCCTTTAACTCAAAACCGGCATGATCTGTACCAATATATATTTTCACAATTATCTCTCAGTATTTGATGTGCCGAAATGAAGTTGACCCTACACTTCACTTAACATCTTATTCTTCACCTAATGTATTCAAAAAATGCAGCATTTCATGAAATATACCAAAGTCATGCCTATTAAAATCCATTACCAGTCTCGGCAAATCCAAGAACTCTTCATCTTTCTGCTCTGCAGGTAAAGAGTCAGTAGGCTCAATTTTTCCTGACCGAAGGATACGGCTATATTTTTTGTTAAGCGCATTAATATCTTCACTACTCAAAGCTTGATTTAATCTGATAACGGTCTTTTCTCCCACATATCGGATTGAATGATAAACCCTGTAAAATTGCAGTATCTCATCAATCGCCTTCTCGACGGAGTTGACATGTATAAACAAACTCATATCATTACGTGAAATAAAATCTCCTCTGGACAATTCGCTCTTTACAAAACCAATCCAGCGGTTCCAATACTGAGAATTAGGAGGTTCAATTAAAATAATCGGACGTGGTTTACTTTTCCCGGTCTGAATTAACGTAAGAGTCTCAAAGCCCTCATCTAAAGTACCAAAGCCACCAGGAAAGATTACTGTTACATCAGACTCTTTAAGGAAAAATAGTTTTCTGTTAAAAAAATACTTAAAACTGATAGCCTTTTTGTCCCCGGCTATAAATGGATTATGCCGTTGTTCAAAAGGAAGCTTGATATTCAAACTGAAGCTCTCTTCTCTACCCGCCCCCTTATTACCAGCCTCCATTATTCCCGGCCCACCACCAGTGATTACCTTAAATCCATTTTTCACAATCAGCTCTGACATTTCTACCGCCATTTTGTATTCTACTGAATCTCTCCCTGACCTCGCAGAACCAAAGACAATCACCTTTCTGTCATTCTTATAAGGAGAAAATACTTTCGACGCGTAACGCAGCTCCTTCAACGCCGTATTTATTAATTTCAGATCGCCACGATCCTCGTTTTCCAGACCAAGTTTCATAACAGTCGTCAGCATCTCTTTAATTAAGTCTGCATTATTACCAGAAAGAGACTCCCCCGCTAAATTCGTAATAATTTTATCTAACTCTTCTCTACCTGTTTTATATTCCTTTTTATTATTCATGTTTTTATTTTTATTTCGATGCACACATACAAAGTTACACCGCTTGTTAACCAGACTGAATTATGTTTTAACAATTGACATTGACAACCTCATGCTTTGATTTATTATATAATATTGATGGCTTCTGTAAAACCTTTTAAACACTATGTACTTTTAATGAATTCAAGATTCAGAGGGAAAGCAGGCATATGAAGCACAATCGAAATTTTTCAGTTTATACTCCTGTACTATTGTCAGTATTCCTACTTCTCAGTATCTTATACTCAAATGAGATCAGAGCTGATTGGAATGCTTCAACATTCGGTGAGAAAATTGCCGGTACATACCTGCTGACTGAGGAGGATGATGGCGGCTCCCGAATTATAACGATCACTGCAGATGGTAATTGGTTTGGTATTCATTCGTCTCAGCTCAACAACAAATTCAGCAATCAACAGGGAGTATGGAAAAAAACAGGAGAAAGAGATATTACCGTCAGAGTACTTAACTTCTCTTCCCTGAAAGATGGTATCGGATCATCTCTATTCAGCTTCACCGTAAATCTTGATAAAACATATCAGCAGATAAACGGAAAACTCTCCGGCAAGCTGTTTTCACCCGGAGCAGACCCTCTCGATCCTGTCGCAATCCCTCTCAAGTCATTCAGTAATACTTTCACAGGGAAACGTCTTGTTATTAACGAGAGAGAGAGCAAGTTTTAAATTAAACTACCCACTGATTAAGAAGTATGATGAAAAGTAACACACTATTTTTGTTCGGTTTATTGGCATCCACTCTCATTCATGCAGCCCTGGCTTCAGGTATCCATTATTTACATTTTTCATCAGCACAAATTCAGATCAAATCAGGAGATGTAAGCAGGGAGATTGATATAACCTTTGAGTTTGCCGAATTGCAGCCAGCTTCTGTAGATTTCAATAAACCCAAACAAGTTTACAATATTGATGAAAACAAAACTAAGCAGAATCCAATTACACAAACTATGGCAAATACTAAGATAGAGACAGCACCTGTCTCTGAGGATGTGCAGGAATATGTTGTGAATAGGAATGATTTAGAGGTGAGAACTGTTTCAAGTCAGATGGGAACTCAGCCCCCTCTGAATCCTCCAGAGGTTGAACAGAGAGCAGTTTCTCCTCGAAATAAAAATGAGGAACAGAGAGAGCAGGCTTCACTTGCTGAAAATGGCATACAAGCCTACACACGACCGGAGTATATTAAGAACCCTCCCCCTAAATACCCGAGGCAGGCGAGGATACGTTCACTAACAGGTAAGGTTACTCTCAAGGTGGAGGTGGAAACTGACGGAAGTTGCGGCTATATTGAAGTTGTTAAATCGTCTGGTTACTCGATGTTAGACAAATCTGCTACTAAGGCAGTAAAAGAGTGGCAGTTTGTACCTGCGAAGAAATGGGGAAGTGCAGTCTCTTCATTTACAGAGATTGTGGTTAATTTTCAATTGAAATAGTTGAGAATACTTTATAAATTTATTCATACATGTGCATCATACTCACAGCCCGGGCACAACAAAATGGTTTACTGTTTTGAAATACCCTGGAGACCTCGACAAGAGACAAGCCTGTTATCCGTCCTCTTACAATTCCAGAGAAGTATCACGCGGAATAAATGAAGAGGGCCGAATGCCATAACATCCATTTTTATATAAACTTACGCAATTTCAAGCTATTTGCTTCTGATTTCAATCTCAGCTATTTCGAAGTACATATTCAGGTCTTTTTTCTCATTGCAATTATAATTTAAATGACTTAACATACCGAAAATTTTAATCTCACTGGAATATTCTCTTCTGTTAAGCAATAACCACTGTCTAGGCTATGGTTCAACAGTTCACAAGAGGCTACAGTAACATTAAATAACCTTTAAAAAACAGAGAGAAATTTTTTACTTTTTATGTTTTATAATTAGAGAGTAAAAGACTATGTATTTGCATAATTATTTATATGAAAGTAGCACTATTTCTAATAACGATCTTGTTGTTCAACGTTCATACTGTATTAATTGCAGGTGAAACTACCGAAACATCTACCACAAAAGAGAGTGTCAACGCTTCGGCAGAAGAAGAAATTGAAGAACCATCATCCAATTCTGAAACCACTATAAAAGCAAAAGGTGTTTATGTCTTGCCAGAGATCCTTGTAATCTCTACAAAAAAAACAGAAAGCGAAGCTGTTCAGGATATTCCTGAGTCAATTTCAGTGTATTCCAGAAAAACCATTGAAGATAATTTTGTACAAGATTTAACTGATATTGGCCAGATATCTCCTAATGTAAAGCTTGATGATATAGGTACTTTACCCAATACTGCAAACTTCTTTATCCGCGGTATGGGTGTTTCATCCAGCATCCTGTCTGATGAACCAGCAGTTGGTGTATTTGTGGATGGCATGTACCTGGGCACAAACATTGCCACATTGTTTGATTTGTTTGATGTAGAAATGGTGGAAGTGATGCGTGGACCGCAGGGTACATTATTTGGCCGCAATGTCACTGGTGGGGCTGTGCTGGTACGTCACCGACGACCATCAGGTGAATTTAGTATTCGTGGAAAAACTACTGCAGCTACTTATGAATCGATGCAACAAAATCTGGTAGTTGAGGCACCCATTACAGACAAGCTTGCCTGGAAGCTTAGTACACTATATCGAGACAAAGGAGGATATTATGACAATACTGTTAAAGCAAGTTCTGATCTGGGGGATGACAGGACATGGCTACTTCGTCCAATGCTTACCTGGAAACCGACCGAAAATCTTGAAGTCACCTTAATAACTGAATTTTCTGATTATGAAGGCGATGGTGCACCCTATCGTTTAATTAAAGATAAAACAAATTCAAATCCCTCAAATTCATCAAAAAAATTCTCTACTGACTTAATGCCAGGAGCCGATTATCATACTGAACAAGCCGTGCTGGATATTAATTGGCATATTGGGCCGGGAGAGCTGACATCAATTAGCGGTTATCGCCAATACATGACAAAAAGCGAAATTGATGTTGACGGTACACCCGATCCAATATTTCATGGAAACACTACAAATCAACAGGACCAATTTTATGAAGAATTACGCTATGCTATGAAGTTAAATAAGCGTGCTGAGCTTACAACAGGTATGAGTTATTTCACGCAAAATCTCTTTTACAGTGAACAACGTTTTATTAACAACAATGCAACCAAGCGCGCTGCTGACAGCATTATGGACCAATATGCAGTTGGCTTTTTTATGCAGGGGGATGTGGATCTTACGGATACATTAACCTTGAAGCTGGGAGGACGTTATACCTGGGAAGAGAAGGATGTAAAAGTGGCAAGTTTAGCCGGTACTCGCAGTTCTGATTTAATAGAATTTAGTTATGATTTTAAGGACAGTGACAGATGGGATTTTATCAGCTGGCATGGTGGCTTAAACTGGCATCCGACAGAAGACCACTTGCTATATGCCAGCTTGACGCGTAGTTTCCGTAGCGGAGGTTATAATATGCGCAACCAGTTACCGGCATCACCAGGTCCGTATGATAAGGAAAGGGTAGATGCCTTCGAGGTGGGTGTAAAGGCCGATTGGTTTAATGGCAGGATACGGACGAACCTGTCTGCTTTCTATAATGATTATAAAAATTTACAGAGAGTTGTCCTAGGCCCCTCAATTGAACAGGAAATACTCAATGCAGCTGATGCAACAATTACCGGGTTTGAGGTGGAGATGACAGTCTTGCCATTTGATAATTTCCAGGTGGACTTTTCACTGGGATATACAGATGCAAGTTATGACAGATTTGATGGTATTGATGTTGATGGAGACAAAATATCAGACCCGGATAAAGCGAAAGATCTTGACTTTTTAAATGTACCGGAATGGACGGCCTATTTAGGAGGGGCATACTATATTCCAATCCCCTGGGAAAATAAAGGTGAGTTGGAATTGAGAACCTCAGCCAGCTATACCGGTAGTTATTCGATTACAGATAATAATGTACTATCTCAGGATAGTTATACCTTAGTTGACGCCAGTATAGGTTATCTGTTTTCCAACGACCACTTGAAATTTTCAGTTTTCGGGCAAAATCTACTTGATGAACATTACACTAATTTTGGGATAAACTCCAGCCTGTTTGATTCTGCTGTTTACACACAAGTGGGAGCAACTGCAGGGATTGAGCTAACTTTTGAATTTTAGCATCTGAAAACAGAATCACAAGATGATACAAGTAAGTTGTATTTAAAAAGGTAACTTCTATTATGGATAAAATAACACCATTGAACATTCTGATTGCAGAGGACAATAAAATGAACCAGTTTATGATAAAGGAACTGCTCGAAATGGATGGACATAATATAACCATAGCAGAAGATGGCAGGAAGGTAATTGACTTGTGGCAAAATGGAGATTATGACCTTATTCTAATGGACTTACAGATGCCAGAAATGAGCGGATTTGAGGCAACTGTGCAGATACGCAGAATGGAAAAAAGTAGCGGTGATCATATACCCATTATTGCCCTCTCCGCATACTCGGAGAAAGATAAGTTGCGGGAGTGTAAGGCAGCAGGTATGGATGACTTTATTAATAAAGCGTTTGAGACTGATGAACTCATGGAGAAAATAGAAAATTTATTATCCGATAGAGAGGATAAAGAGATAGAGGGTAAATCCAGAGAAGATAATGGTTATTCTACCGGAAAGATCGAAGATCTTTTCAACTTAAACAAAATCCCCCACTTGAGGCATAATACGGAAAAGATGAAGCAATATGTGCAGCTGTTTTTTGAGGGTATGAATTTTGAGATATCAAAAATTGAGAAGGCAATTGAGGAAAATACTCCGGAAGAGATTGGGATTGCTGTCCACAGCATAAAAAGTATGTGCTGGTATTTACATAAGGAAGAAATTACTCGTATTACATCAGAAATAGAGTGTATTACTTCCGAGGACAGCATAAAGGGATTTCTAGAAAAATTTTCACAGTTAAAGGAGCATTTTGAAGATTTGAAGAGGGATAAATGGTTATAGTTATGTGCAATAATAGAAAAATGGAACTGAAATTATAAATGAAGAAGATAGAGTATGGTTTTTTTATTAATACATAAATAATTCCTAGAATATAGCAAGCATTGTGGTGAACCAGTGCTTTTTTCGATACGATAAGTTATGATAGAAATAACAAACTATAATATTCAAAAGAGATTGAACAATTGTCCAACGGTTGCAGTGTATCGCGGAATAAGAGAAACCGATAAGGTTCCTGTGGTCGTTAAAACCATAAATTCTGCTTATCCACAACTCAGAGATTTAAACCGGCTAAAGCATGAATATGAGATACTCAGAAATTTGGATATTCCCGGAGTTATCAGAACATATGGTCTGGAGAAACTTGACAAAAACCTTGCCTTGATACTTGAGGATTTTGATGGGGAGAACTTAAAAGATTATCTCAATTCCAATCCATTTGATTTAAATACATTTCTATCCATTGCCACGCAATTATCAAATATTCTGGGAGATATTCATGGAAGTAATATCATTCACAAGGATATAAATCCAAGAAACATTCTGTACAATCCTACAACTGATGAAGTAAAGATCATCGATTTTGCAATGGCAACACTTATTCCTAGAGAAGAGCAGAGAAGCACACACCACGACTTATTACGTGGTACACTTGCCTATATATCACCTGAACAGACCGGCAGGATGAATCGTTCACTTGACTATCGTACAGATTTCTACTCATTAGGTGCAAGCTACTATGAGATGCTGACGGGGAAAATTCCCTTTGAGGAATCAGACCCCCTGGAACTGGTGTACTGCCACATTGCAAAAACCCCGGTATCTCCACGTGAATTGAATGAGAATGTGCCAAAGGTAGTATCTGAAATAGTAATGAAACTTCTTTCTAAAAATGCTGAGAACCGGTACCAGAGCGCGTATGGATTGAGAATGGCGTTAGAGACGTGTTCTGATTATGTGGATGGTACTGATGCTACAAAAGAGTTTGCTATAGATCAATATGATGTTTCAGAGAAATTCTTCATACCAGAAAAACTCTACGGTAGAGACTCGGAAATAATCAATCTTATGGTTGGATTTGATCGTGTAAGCAATGGTGCATCAGAGCTACTCCTCGTATCGGGATATTCTGGTATAGGCAAGTCATCTCTGGTAAACGAAGTGCAGAAGCCAATTGCACGACAGAGGGGTTTCTTTATCTCCGGAAAATTTGATCAGTATAAGAGAATTATTCCCTACAGTGCCATCACCAATGCTTTCCAGATATTAATTCGGCAGCTACTAACTAAAAGCAATGAACGTCTTGCTCGCTGGAAAGAAACCATACTAAGCGTCCTTGGTCCAAATGGAAATATAATCATAGAAATTATTCCGGAGCTTGAGAGTATCATCGGAAAACAACCTCCTGTAGTAGACGTAGAACCAAAGGCAGCAGATAACAGATTTAAGTTGGTATTTCTGGAATTCGTTGCTGTTTTTACGAAACAAGAGCATCCGTTAGTTATTTTTCTTGATGATTTGCAGTGGATTGATCAGGCTTCTTTAAATTTATTGAAAATTTTGTTAACCAACCGGAACAGCCGTTATTTGTTTGTCATTGGTGCGTATCGGGACAATGAGGTAGATAATACACATCCACTGATGCTGACAGTAAACGAGATGCAAAAGGCAGATGTTAAGATAAATACTCTGACACTCTCTCCCTTGAAAGTACAACAAATTTGTCAGCTAGTTTCCGAGACATTCTCCTGTAATGAAGAGCAGGCTCTTCCACTATCTGAGTTGTTAAGTCAAAAAACCGATGGAAATCCCTTTTTTATTAATCAGTTACTGAAAACCATTTATGAAGAAGGTTTGATTGAGTATTCCAAACAGTCGGGACGTTGGCAATGGCACATAGAATCAATCCGTGGCAAAGAGATCACGGATAACGTAGTGGAATTAATGGCGAGAAAGATTCTAACGTTTCCTGAAAATGCCCAGCAGGTTATACGACTGGCTTCTTGTATAGGAAGCCAGTTTGATTTGAAGACATTATCGTTCGTGAGTAAAAAGGCAGAAGATGAAATAGCTGCAATCCTTTTTGAATTCATAAAGGAAGGATTGATCATTCCAATTTACAGTTCTAGATTTCCGGCATTAGATTTCAAGAAATTCTCTGATTCTTATGTCCATGAAGCTATGACCTATAAATTCATTCATGACCGTATACAACAAGCAGCATATACGTTAATACCGGATGTTAAGAAAAAAGAAGTGCATCTTATGATCGGTAGAATTTTATTAAAGAATACTCCTAAAGAGGAGAAAGATGAAATAATATTTGCCCTGGTTGATCATTTAAATACAGGTGCTGAATTGATCACTGATGAAAATGAAATAATTGAGCTTGCATGTCTCAATCTGTTGGCGGGTGAAAAGGCAAAGAATTCAACCGCATATAATGACGCCCTTAAACTTGTCACTACCGGTATGCAACTACTACCCGAAAGTAAATGGATAAATCATTATAAACTAACACTCTCTTTATATATGACAGGTACTTATGCTGCTTACCTCTGTTCTGAATATTCACAGATGGAAAAGCTGAATCATGAAGTATTGAAAAATACAGATCATATTCTTGATAGAGTCAAGATATATAAATTACAAATGCTGTCGTTCATTGCTCAATATAAACTTGAAGATGCAGTGAGCACGGCGCTAGACACACTGGAACAACTGGGAGTCCGTGTGCCAAGGAAACCTAGTAAGAGACAACTCTATTTAGAAATTATCAAAACGAGAGCGCTGTTAATAGGTAAAACGGTAGAGGATATTGAAAACCTGCCTCTTATGAAAGACCAGCATAAATTAGCAGTAATGGACTTTGTAGCAAGTACAGTATCCACACTTTATCATGCTTCTGCTGAAATACTCGCAATTTTAATATATAAAATGGTACGCCTGTCCATAAAATATGGCAACTCCCAACTTTCTCCTATGATATATACGCTTTACGGCAGCTGTGTGTATCGTTATGAAGGTAGTATTGAACGCGGATACCAGTTCTGCTCACTCTCCCTGAGATTGATTAATAAGTTTAAATATAGAGAAAATGAGTCAAAGACATTAACAGTACTTAATGTTCTCCTAATACACTGGAAAATACATTTAATAGATACGCATGAATCACTTAGAAGAGGTTGTACAATAGGCATACAAACAGGTGATTTGGAGTATGCGGGTAGAGCTGCTGCCGGCTATTGTTACCACCTGATCCTTTCAGGCTGTGAATTGAGAATAGTTGAGCAGGAGCTGGCAAAGTATCATGAAATAACAATTAAACTAATAAATTCTGAGGAGACTTTGCAAAGAATAAGTTTGAGTAGGCAGTATGCTTCAGACTTAGTGAGCCGTGATCCAAATACCGGTCTATTCAGTGGTGAGTTTTTTAATGAGAGAGAGATTCTTCCAATATTGAAAAATGAGAAGATCAAAGACAAGAGAGGAATTGTTATTTTTTATATACATAAATCTGTGCTTTCTTATCTCTTTGAAGATTTTTCAATGTCTCTAGAGAGTGTACTGATGGCAAAGAGGTATGTTGATGTTCTTTGGGGAGAGTATATTCTTACCAGACTGAATCTATACCATTCCCTTGTCTTGCTAGTCCTTTATCCTGAGGCAAAGAGACAAGATCAAGGGATTTATTTGAAAGCAATAGCATCTAATCAGAAAAAAATGAAAAAGTGGGCACACCATGCCCCCATGAATCACCTGCATAAATATTATCTTGTAGAGGCGGAAGTGGCACGTGTAAAAGGGAATGATAAGAAAGCAATTAATCTTTATGATAAAGCTATAGCGCAGGCAAGAGAAAACAAATATTTAAATAATGAGGCCCTTGCCAATGAAGTAGCATCCAGATTTTATACTTCCAGGGACAATAAAAGAGATGCGATTTATCATATGAAAGAGGCTCATTATTGCTATTATCGATGGGGAGCGTATACGAAGGTGAAGGATCTTGAAATGCGTTACCCACAATTGCTGAAAACAAATTTGATCGAGGAGCAACCTCCAGAGCGCCAGTTGACCGCAGCTACCTTTACCAGAGAGTATTCAACATCTGCCTTTGACCTGGAAACAGTGATAAAAACATCATTGGCCATTTCCAGTGAAATTGTCCTTGAAAAACTCCTGGCAAAGTTTATGAAAATAGTAATGGAGAACGCTGGTGCAACGAAAGGGTTCCTGATCATGGAGAAATCAGATAAACTGGTTGTTGAAGTGGAAGGTGTACTTGGAAACGAAGAAGCCCAGATTCTCAAAACAATACCACTGCATTTTTATAAAGACAGGCTCCCCCTGTCTATTGTCCAATACACGCGCAGGACACTTGAAAGCATCTTGTTAGAGGAGGCTTTGAACAATGATCTGTTTGCCTCAGATCCTTACATGATAGAGTCAAAAAACCTGGAATCTCTCCTCTGTATACCGATTGTGAAACAGGGAAGACTGCATGGTATCCTGTATCTTGAGAATTACCAGGCAAGAGGAGTATTTGACACAGCAAGAATAGAGCTTCTGCAAGTACTGTCATCTCAAATGGCTATTTCAATTGAAAATGCCAGACTCTACAGCAGCCTACAAGAGAGTGAAAAAAGATATAGGACTATTTTTGAAGACTCTAAAGATGTGTTGTTTGTTACTGCGACTGATGGTCAAATAATTGACGTAAATCCGGCAGCTGAAGAATTGGCAGGGTACGCACACCATGAATTTTTACAACTAAAAGCACAAAATATTTATGCTGATTTAACAGATCGACAGCATTTTCAAGAAGCAATGTCCCGGCACGGATCAGTCCGGGATTTTGAGGTCAAGTTGCGGGTAAAAGATGGCAGTATAAAAGAAGCATCTGTAACAGCAACGACACGTTATGCACCAGATGGAACCATCATTGGTTATCAGGGTATTATGCGAGATATTACATTTCAAAAAGAGGCAGAACGAGAACGTTTGAGATCTATTGAATTCCAAAAAGCCAAAGAAGCTGCTGAAGAGGCCAATCAGGCAAAATCTATCTTTATATCCAATATTAGCCATGAGATCCGAACCCCGCTTAATTCGGTAATTGGTCTAATGGAACTGGCACTGAGGACCAACGACAAAGCAAAACAAAAGGAATACCTGGAAATGGGAAAGACTTCCGGTCAAGCGTTACTAAATCTTACAAGCGATGTGATTGACATTTCAAAGATAGAAGCAGGAAAATGGGAAATGGATAATGTAGATTTCCACCTACGCGATATAGTTGAAAAGAGTATTGTGACAATGTCATTTGAGGCAGGACGTAAAGGGTTACAATTCCAGGTATCGATTGCGCCTCAAATACCAGACCTGTTGCATGGAGAGTCTCAGTGTTTGACTCAGGTTCTGACCAATATTGTTGGTAACGCGGTAAAGTTTACGGAAAAGGGTAAAGTGGTATTAACTATAATTCAAGACGCGAGTGATACGGTAGATGATTCAGTAGCACCTGGTGTTCAAGAGTCAG